>JAYVVB010000480.1:0-5857 GCA_043787455.1 Rhizobacter sp. | reverse complement strand
TCCATGTCGCGCGCGCCGTCGTACGGCATCGGGTTGTAGACCCCATAGAGCTGCGGCAGGAGGCGCAGGCCGAAGTCGAAGACGAAGCGGTTGGCCTGGATGCCGGCCTTGTGCCGGTCGAAGCGAAGGTCGGGATCGAGCCCGGTCATGCCGACGTAGACGAAGGGCTTTCCCAGCTGGTAGTCGGGATTGGCGCGGCGAAAGCTCGCGACGTTCCAGACCCGGTCGTCGAGCTCGACCACGTACACGCTGTAGCGATGCGAGCGCGGCCGTCGCTTCGCCCCTTTCACGAGCGCGCGCCGGCCTGTCTCAGGTGCAGGGGACGATCTTGAATTCGACCCGACGGTCGAGCACGTCGAAGCTGTTGTCGGTGCCGCTGCCGACGATGTTCTGGCGAAAGCCCATGCCTTCGGCGCGCGTGCGCGGGCCGAGCTCGGGCGCTTCCTGGGCGAGTCGCTGGCGCACGTAGGCGGCGCGCTTCAGCGACAACGCGTCGTTGATCGGCGCCGGGCCGCTATGGCTGGTGTGGCCGAGGATTGCCATGCAGCTCTTGGCGCTGATAGCCTCGCGTGCGATCTGGCGCAGCCACATGGCGTACGAGCCGCTGATCTTCGGGTCGGACCAGAACTCGGTGCTGCCCGGGTTGAAGAGGAACTTCACGCCGAGCTCGTTGTAAGCGATGCCGAGCGCGACGATGCGACCGAACGCCTGCTCGGCCTCGGCCGTGCGGCCGAGCTTCATGTTCGACAGGTAGATGCCGCTCTGCACCCGCAGCTGCTCGCCTTGCGGTGTCGCGAGGGCGGTGCGGTACTGGCCGAGCGCGTCCTGGTATTTCTCGGCGTTGTAGAGCGAGGTTGCCTCGCTGATCACGCTCGCGGCGCCGATGCGCTCCATGTAGTACGGATCGGCGCGCTGGCCGGCGGGCGTCTTCGTCGTCTTCGCGTAGCCCTCGACGACCTTGTCCTTGATCAGGACCGGGCTGTCCTTGTAGTAAGGGGAGGGCGTGCTGTCGAGGTTCTCGTCGCGCGCCAGCGCCGACGCCTGGGCGACGACGAGGCCCGACTTCAGATCGGTGAAGGCGAGGCTGAGGCGGACCGCGGTCTTGCCGATCGGCCCGGGCTCGCGCGCCATCGTTCCGGTGAGCAGGTAGTTCGCGCGCGTGAGGTTCCCGGACTGGAACGGCAGGAACTCGAACTGCGGATAGTTGTTGCCGATCCGCTGCGTCACCCGGCGTTCGAAGAGCGCCGTGGTCTCGGTCTGCTGGCCGGTGATCGTGTCGAGCATCGGATCGAGAACGATGGTGCGCCTGGGCGTCTTCGGATCGGGCTTGGAGAGCAGCCCTTCGACGCGCGCCAGGAACGAGGGCAGGCGGCCGGTCTGCGCGATCAGCGCATCGGTCGTGTCGGCGGCGGCCTTCTCGAAGGTCTGCGGCTCCGACGAGGAGCACGACGCGATCAAGCACGCCACGGCGACGACGAGCGCCGCGCCCCGGGCGCGCTTTCCGAGCGGCCAGAGGGATCGGTTCATTTGCATTCTTTCTTGAAGTAGTCGGTCTCGGCAGCGGTGATCTTCTCGAGCGAGGCCTTCTGCAGGATATCGATGCAGCGCGCCTGGCGCTGGATCGGGTCGGTGGGTGCGACGATCGCCACGGTCGGGGTCGGGACCGGCGCAGAGGCCGGAGCTCGTGTCGGCGCGACCGTCTTCGGCTTCGCGGCCGCGGTGACGGATGAGGCCGGCGCCGAAGCGGCGACCACCGGTGCACGCAGCGAGGTCGGGGTTGCGAACTGGAGCACCAGCGCGGCGACGCCGATCAGCGCGCATGTCCCGGCGACGGCGCCGTAGAGCACGCGTTTGCCCGCTGCTGGCGATGGACGGTTCGCCATCCACGAAGGCATGACGCGATCGGCGCGCGTCGCCGCGGGGCGTGCAGATTTGGGCGCGACCGCCGCTGGCGCGGGCTCGGCTGGCTGCGGCTCGGTCACTGCGGCGCGTGGAGGGTCAGGGATCGTGACTTCGCGGTCCTCGTCGGGCGCCGGCAGGAAAGGCTGCTGCATCAGGTCCGGGCGCGGTGCGAGCGTGACCGTCGCGGGCGCCTCGATGTCGCCCATCAGGGCGCGGAATTCGGCGTGGTCGGCGGGACGCTGTTGCGGCTGGATCGCCATCGCCGCGTCGATCGCGGCGAGGAAACCGCGGCTGTAGAGCCCCGCCGCGACGATCGAGAGCGGGCGGACATGATCGTGCGCGAGCCGGTTGGCTGCAGGCGCAGGGTCGGCGCCCGTGACCGCGGCGTAGACGGTCGCGGCCAGGGCGTAGAGATCGGTCCACGGACCACGGGTCGTGCCGGCCTCGCTGCCGTACTGCTCGATCGCCGCGAAGCCCGGCCGGAGGGCTGCCGCCGGCGTGTGATGGATCGCCTCGATCGCGTGCGCCGCCGACGCGAAGCCGAGCAGCACCGGGCCCGTTGGCGTGAGCAGGATCGACTCGGGGCCGATGTTCTGATGCCAGGTCCGTCTGGCATGAAGCGCCGTCACCGCGTCGAGGATGGGTTTGAGCCAGATCCGCAGCTCGGCTTCGCTCGGGACGTGACCGAGTTCGACGAGCGCGGTGCGAAGGCTCGGGCCTTCGTAGAAGGGCATCGCCCGGTAGGCGGTGCCGTTGTCCTCCCAATAGCGGTAGACCTTGAGCAAGGACGGATGGTCGAAGCGTGCCAGCTGGCGTGCTTCGTTGACGAAGCTCGACAGGCCCGCCTTGAAGGTGTCGAGGTGGCGATCGGAGGTGACGACGACAGCGGAGTCGTTGGCGCGGGCAGCGATCGACACGGGAAGGTATTCCGCGATCGCGACCTTGCGCTCCAGCACGTGGTCCCAGCCCAGGTAGACGACACCGAAGGCGCCCTCGGCGATCCATCCCGTGATCTCGTAGTCGCGCAGGCGCATGCCGAGCGGCAGCGGGGCGTCGCCCGTCGACCGGGGCGCCGCTCGCGTCTCCTCGAAGTCGGGGGCCGAAGTCATCGTGGTGAATGGGGGCCCGGGCATTGTCGCGCGCGCCGGGCCGGCCAACCGTTGGCGCGAGGCCGCGCTCGACGCAACAAAGTCACGTCTCCTCCGGGGTCATCAGCCCTCGGGTCGCTAGGTCACGGCCGCGACGCGGCGGCCGAAGAAGCCGTAGCCCTCCATCGTCAGCACGGTCACGCCGTCCTGGTTCATCACGTTCCAGTGCGAACGCACCAGGCCCACCGTCGGCCGGCTCGCGAGCGGCCGCGATTCGAGCACCGTCAGCCTGACGTGCAGCGTGTCGCCCGGATACACCGGATGGCTCCAGCGGATCTGCTCCAGCCCGGGCGAGCCGAGGCTCGCAGCGTCGTGCAGGTAGGAGTCGCACATCATCCGCATCGCCATCGCGCAGGTGTGCCAGCCGCTGGCCGACAGGCGCCCGAAGAGCGAGCGCTCGGCGGCAGCGTCGTCGAGGTGGAAGGGCTGCGGATCGAACTCGCGCGCGAAGGCGAGGACGGCCTCTCGCGTCACGGCGTGTGCGCCGAACTCGCGCACTTGGCCGACATGGAAGTCTTCCCAATAGAGGCTCGGGGTGCGCGGCGTGGGCGGGTCGGCGGGCGGTGTCGGCATGGCAGTGCGCGAGGCAACGCCTTCAGGATATCGGGTATTCGCGGTGACGCCCGGATCGTCGCGAGGCCGAGCGAGGCCCCGCGTCTAGCTGCCGAAAAAGTGGCGAAAGACGTCGGGCTCCATCACCTCGCGGATGGCGACGCCCTCGAGCGGCTCGCGAAACGGCTGCGATACGCTCATCGGCTCGAGCGCCGCCGGCCGCGTCGCGTCCCAGGGCACGCCAGCAGTCGCCAGACTCGGACGGACGCGCTGGACAAGCGACGGGAGCTCTTCCCATTCGATGCCGCCTATGGGGACCGGGACATGGAAAGCGTGTGAGAAGTGGAGCGTGGACGGAGGGTGGCGCATGGCGGTTCTCGTGCATTGCACTGAACGGGACCATAGCCGCCGCCGCCGGCGCGAAAGACCGGAAAAGCGCCGCGCTCGCCCGGCAGATCTCCCGCGCTTGCGCGCTGCCGTGACCTTTTCCCTGCCGCTCAGCGCATGCGCACTTCGCCGTGCTCGCCGAGATTCGTCGGCGGGTGGCCGGTAAGGGCGGCCTTGGCCATCGTCAGCAGCTGGACGATCTTGCTTTCCTCCACGTCCCAGTAGTTGGCGTGAACGATCTTCACCTGCACGAGTGCCAGGTCCGGGTCGCTCGAGCCGCCCGGGAACCAGGCCTCGGCCATCTTGCTCCAGAGCTGCTCTTTCTTCGCCGCGTCCTCGACGACGGCGGCGGTGCCCGATACCGACACGTAGGTGTCCGACGACGGGTTGGCGTAGACAACGGCGACGGTGCCGTCGGCCATGACGTCGTCGACCGGATCACCCTTCTTCGACATGAAGAACCACAAGCTTTCGTCGTCGTCGAGGACCTTGTTCTGGGTCGTCATCGGCCGCGAGTGCAGGTGGCCGTTGCGGCCGTGGCGGGTGGTGAACATCGCGAACTTGATGTCCTTGATCATCTTCCAGAGTTTTTCACGCGCGGCGCGGGTGTCGTTCATGGCATTGCCTTCTTCGATGTCGAGGGGAGCCCCGCGAACCGAGGCCCCCCGATTGCAGCACCGGACGAACGAAAGCCCGGTCAGGCAGAGCCCGACCGGGCTGTAGGACGGCTTCGTCGCGTGACGATGCGACCTACTTCTTCATCGGCTCGTCCGTCTTCATCATCGCGTCGTCTTTTTTCATCATGCCGTCGTTCTTCATCATGTCGGCGCACATCGTGTCCTTCTTCATCATCGCGTCGTCCTTCTTCATGCCGTCCTTCTTCGCCATGGCCACGTGGTCCTTGCATTCCTGCATGGTCATGGCGTCCTTCGTCATCATCGGGTCGGGCTTCTTCATCTCGTCGGCGGCGAATGCGGTGCCGGCTGCGAGCGCGAGGCAAGCGGTGGCGAGAGTGGTGGCAAGGGTCTTCATCGGAGGGTCTCCTAAAGGTGGATGGATCTATCGCGGCCGGCATCGACCGATGTGCGCATGCGCATTCGCGCACGGTTCGAGCGGGGGTCGGCCACGCTTTCTCGTCGTCATCCCAGCAATATCCTTACATCGTCTCGTGATGACTCGCAGAGTGTTCCGACACCGCTTTGACGGGGATGTCGGAGCGCATCTCTAGGCGTTGTCGGACGATCGCACCCCGACGGCGTGGCGCAGGTCGGCGAGCCAGGCACGGTACGCGTCGGCCTTGTGCTCCGGCTCCATCCGCAGCAGCGCCGAAGGGTGCAGCGTGATCAGCACCCTGCGCCCGTCGCTGCGCTCGAGCCACTGGCCGCGCTCGCGCGTGACGGCGACGGTGCGGCCCATGAGCTGACGCGCCGCTGTCGCGCCGAGGGCGACGAGCGCCTGCGGATCGACGAGCGCGATCTCGGTCTCGAGCCAGTGCAGGCAGGCCGCGGCTTCCTGCTGGGCCGGCGTCTTGTGGATCCGGCGCTTGCCGCGCAGCTCGAACTTGAAGTGCTTGACGGCGTTGGTGATGTAGAGGTCCTGGCGCATCAAGCCGAGCTCCTCGAGCGCGCGCGCAAGAAGCTGCCCGGCCGGGCCGACGAAGGGCCGACCCAGCAGGTCTTCCTGATCGCCCGGCTGCTCGCCGACGAACATCAGCCGCGCCCGCGCCGGCCCTTCGCCGGGAACGGCTTGCGTCGCATGCTCGCCGATCGGGCATTCGCGGCAGCGCTCGAGCGCGTCTAGCAGGGTCGGCAATGTGAGCGGCGCCTCGCTGGCCGATGCGGCTGCGTGTCCCGGAGCCGGCGGCGTCG
>JAYVVB010000479.1:0-2832 GCA_043787455.1 Rhizobacter sp. | reverse complement strand
CGATGGCCGTACTCGGGCAGGCGAGCGACGAGCCGGTCCCTCCTCGTGTGGCCGTGGCGGCGCTTGTAGTGGTCGAGGAACTCGATCTTCATGCGCGCCATGTCGACGCCGGTCGGGCACTCGCGCTTGCAGCCCTTGCAGCCGACGCACAGATCCATCGCCTCGCGCATCGCCTCGCTCGTGAACGCGTCCTCGCCGAGCTGGCCCGAGAGCGCGAGGCGCAGCGTGTTGGCGCGGCCGCGCGTCACATGCTCCTCGTCGCGCGTGACGCGAAAGCTCGGGCACATCGTGCCGGCGTCGAACTTGCGGCAATGGCCGTTGTTGTTGCACATCTCGGCCGCCTTCGCGAGGCCGCCGGTCGAGTCGCCGCCGCTGCCGGGCAGGGTGACCCTTTCGCTGCACACGTCGTTCTGCACGTCCCACGCCGACCAGTCGAGCACCGGCACGAGAGCGATCGTCCGGTACGGCGCAGGCGCCGTCGCCGGCGGGTAGCGGAACAGCGCGCCGTCGTCCATGCGCGGCGGGTCGACGATCCGATGCGGCGAGAACAGGCCCGCGGGATCGAGCACCTGCTTGATCGCGGCGAACGCGTCGGTGAGGGCCGGCCCGAACTGCCACGCGATCCATTCGCCGCGGCACAGCCCATCGCCGTGTTCGCCGCTGAACGCGCCCTTGTACTTGCGCACGAGGGCCGATGCTTCCTCGGCGATGGCGCGCATCTTGGTTGCGCCGTCGCGGCGCATGTCGAGGATCGGCCGCACGTGCAGCGTGCCGACCGAGGCGTGCGCGTACCAGGTGCCGCGCGTGCCGTGGCGCGTGAAGACTTCGGTGAGCGCGTCGGTGTAGTCGGCGAGGTGGACGAGCGGCACGGCGCAGTCCTCGATGAAGCTCACCGGCTTGCCGTCGCCCTTCAGGCTCATCATGATGTTGAGGCCGGCCTTCCTCACCTCCCAGAGGTTCTTCTGTTCCGCCGCGTCGACCATCTCGACGACGCTGCCGTGCAGGCCGAGATCGCCCATCAGCTCGACGAGCTGCTCCAGCTGCTGCGCCAGCGCGTCCTTGCGATCGCCGGCGAATTCGACGAGGAGGATCGCCGCCGGCTCGCCGATCAGGGCCTTCGCCATCGTTGTCCGAAACGCCGGGTTGGCGAGCGCGAGGTCGATCATCGTCCGATCGACGAGCTCGACCGCCGTCGGCACGAGCTCGACGATGTGCTGCGCCGCTTCCATCGCCGCGCGAAAGGTCGGGAAGTTGACGACGCCGAGCACCTTCGCACCCGGCAAGGGCGCGAGCTTCAACGTGAGCTGGCGCGACCAGGCGAGCGTGCCTTCGGCGCCGACGAGGAGATGCGCGAGGTTGACGCTGCCGTCCTCGGTGTAGGGCTTCTCGCTTTGCGGATGGAAGATGTCGAGGCTGTAGCCGCCGACCCGGCGCAGCACCTTCGGCCAGCGCTCCTCGATGTCGCGGCGATGGCGCTGGGCCAGATCGCGCACGAAGGTCGCGATCGCCGCGGCGCGTCCGCTCGCGCTCTCGACCGGGCCGAAGTCGACCTCGGCGCCGTCGGCCAGGCGTGCGCCGATGCCGAGGACGTTGTGGACCATGTTGCCGTAGGCGATCGAGCGCGAGCCGCACGAGTTGTTGCCGGCCATGCCGCCGATCGTCGCCTGGGCGCTGGTCGAGACGTCGACCGGGAACCAGAGGCCGCGCGACTTGAGCTGCGCGTTGAGGTCGTCGAGGACAAGGCCGGGCTCGACGACGGCCTTGCCGCGATCGGCATCGACGTCGATCACGCGGCGCAGGTACTTGCTCGCGTCGATGACGAGCGCGGCGCCGGTCGTCTGGCCGCACTGGCTCGTGCCGGCGCCGCGCGGCAGC
The DNA here is from genome assembly GCA_043787455.1 of Rhizobacter sp. GTDB lineage: Bacteria > Pseudomonadota > Gammaproteobacteria > Burkholderiales > Burkholderiaceae_C > Schlegelella_A. Next base: position 957 of record JAYVVB010000479.1, on the reverse strand, counting down.
ACGGGCACGTGCAGCTCGCGCCCGATCTCGAGCGCGATCCTGACGTCGCCGTCGCTCTTCGGCACGAGCACGCCCACCGGCATGACCTGGTAGATCGACGCGTCGGTGGCGTAGCGGCCGCGCGAGGCGGCGTCGAAGCGCACCTCGCCTTCGACCTCGGCACGCAGGCGCTGGGCAAGCTCGTCGGCTAGTGCAAACGCCGAAAGATCACGCGGGGCCGAGTGCAAGAATGCGGCAGTCACAAGGCGCAATGATGCTCGACCTCGATTTCCATCCCTCCGGCCGCCATTTCCTGCAGATCCCCGGGCCGAGCCCGGTGCCGGATCGCATCCTCAGGGCGATGAGCCTGCCGACGATCGATCACCGCGGCCCAGAGTTCGGCGCGCTCGGCAGGAAGGTGCTCGCCGACGTGAAGAAGGTGTTCAAGACGCGCCATCCGGTCGTCATCTATCCGGCCTCGGGCACGGGCGCTTGGGAAGCGGCGCTGGTCAACACGCTCTCGCCCGGCGATGCGGTGTTGATGGTCGAGACCGGCCACTTCGCGTCGCTCTGGATCAAGATGGCGACGCGTATCGGCCTCGCGACCGAGGTACTCGCGGCGCCGGGCCAGGACCCGCTGCTGCCCGAGGCGCCGCACTGGCGCCGGGGCGTGAAGCCCGAGCTCGTCGAAGCGCGCCTGCGCCGCGACGGCGAGAAGAAGATCAAGGCGGTGTGCGTCGTCCACAACGAGACCTCGACCGGTGCGCTCTCCGATATCGCCGCGGTGAGGAAGGCGATCGACGCCGCCGGCCATCCGGCCCTCCTCCTCGTCGATTCGATCTCGGGCCTGGCCTGCGCCGACCTGCGCCACGACGAGTGGGGCATCGACGTCACCATCGGCGGCTCGCAGAAGGGCCTGATGTTGCCGCCCGGAATCGGCTTCAACGCGATCTCGCCGCGCGCCATCGAGGCCTCGAA
>JAYVVB010000478.1:0-2731 GCA_043787455.1 Rhizobacter sp. | reverse complement strand
AGGATGGGTGCGCGGGCGCCTTTGATGAGGACCGCCCCGATCACCACGTCGGCGCTCGGCAGAATCTCGCGGATGTGGAGCGGATTGGAAAAATAGGTCGTGACGTTTGCCGGCAGCACGTCATCGAGGTAGCGCAGGCGCTCCAGGTTGACGTCCATGATGGTGACCTTTGCCCCCATGCCCGACGCGATCTTTGCAGCGTTGATGCCGACCACGCCGCCGCCTAAAATCACCACATGGGCGGCGGGAACGCCGGGGATGCCGCCGAGCAGAATGCCGCGCCCGCCCTGCGGCTTCTCCAAGTACTTGGCCGCCTCCTGCATCGCCATCTTGCCGGCGATCTCGGACATCGGGGTCAGCAGGGGCAAAGTGTGGTCGGGGGCTTCCACGGTCTCGTAGGCGATACAAGTGGCGCGCGTGTCCCGCATGGCCTCGGACAAGCCGCGCGAGGCCGCGAAGTGGAAATAGGTGAACACGGTCTGGCCCGCCCGGATATGTGGGTATTCTTCTGGCTGCGGCTCCTTGACCTTGCAAACGATGTCGGCCTGCCCCCAGACTTCGGCGGCGCTGGAAACGAGGGTCGCCCCGGCGGCCTCGTAGGCGGCATCCGGGAGGCTGGTTCCCATGCCTGCGTGGGTTTCAACAAAGACCCGGTGCCCGGCTCGCGTCAGGGTTTCCACGCCGGACGGCACGACCGCCACGCGGTTCTCATTGTTCTTGATCTCCCGGACGACTCCGATGTTCATAGCATTGTTTCTTTCTAGCCTCTGACATTGTTGCTATAGAATACTCCGGTGGTTGTCCGCTTTCCTGCCCCGCAAAATCCCCCGCCGATAAACATGGGAAACGCCCATCGCGGAAGCGATGGGCGTTGTGCTGGCTTTTCATCTTCTATTCTGCTATGGGTAGATAGCCGTGGCAGTTGTTACATCAGAGGCGATCTGAGAACCAGACGGATACGCACTCGACGCTTGAGTAAGAAACTGGTGGTTGAAATCGCCTGAACTTGACCACGTTTCTTGATGTGTTAGAGGGTACTCCTGGTAAACATCCCCTGGCTGCGATGGCAACTGGAACACATCAGACTCGTTCCCGATAGTAGTGTAAGGCGACAGTGCAGGAAAGGTGGTCTGAAGTTTGAGGTTGACCGTTGGGCCATATGTCCCGAATGTGTCATAGCGGAAGAAATCGAATTTGTGCTTGGATGAAATGGTGAATGACGTCGTTCCAACCAAATGAAGGGTCGCGCCATTCAGTGGGGACGTCACAGTGGCGGTGTTTAGGTTACTTGCCCCCAAGATGTAACCAATCTGAACAGTGTCAGTCAATATGGGGGAGTATGCTGTGACTGAAGTCGGCGGAGAACCAGGCTTGGTGCCAGTTATGGTCACTTGTATGGTTATGCTGCCGTTGTAGCTCGTTGCTGTACCCGGTATCAGTTGCGTGATAGGGCAATTAAACCATTGGTTGGAACTACTGCCACCACCCGTGGAAGTGAACGAATGCCCTGCGTTGTCATAAATCGTCGCGACGCTGTTTGTGACACTGGCAAAGCCATTGAGTACGACTTCAATGCCAATATAGGCGGCGCTGAACGTCGTGCCGCTGGCGGGATAGACAAAAGCGACAGTAGGCGCGGTTTGTGTTCGCCCTGCGCTGCAAAGCATGGAGACTGCTCCAACAATCAGAGCGATCTGGAGAACTGCGGTGTTCCTTAGTCAATTGATCATTGCCCTAATCTCCTTTTGCGGTTCTTGTCGGATGCCAACGCCATTGTCCTGGCTCCGTTGCGGCGGTTCCAGGTCGAGGCGATTTGATCGAGGCGGCCCGGTAGGATGCAGAACGCCCAGGTGATGCAGGTGCCGTCGGGTTTTTTGTCCACCCCCCAGAGATATGTCTGTCCGATTGCCAGTTCTTTGTTCTCGCCGTCCCACCCTGTTGTGCCACCCCATTCCCCTGAGCCTGGGCGGTGAACGGTGAGCGTCCCTTTCGAGGCGAAATCGAGAGTCCTGTCCGAATTCTGGCTTATGGTGATGTTATCCACGAGGGTCAGGCCGTAAGGGTCAGAAGGGTTGGGGCCGTCGGTGATCCGGGTCCGCGCAGCGTCGGCATCATATAGGACGGCGCTTCCGGCCAGACCAATCTTGAAGCTATGGTCAGGTTGCTCCGCCTGTAATACATTGGTGAAGTCTTCGGGAGTGCCCATCATCGCATATCGGCTGTTACTGGCCAGATTTTGAGCCAGAACGGGCGGTATGCCCTTGTACCGAGCGGCAACATCGCTTGTTTTGGGCAATGCGATGAAGGCCACATAGCGAAGGGTGAAGACAGATGGCCTGTTCAAGCTACTTCTGGCGGCGGTTAGCTGCGGGTGAGGAGGTGTGTTCTCAGGTGCAGCCGAAGCGTTCGGGGAGGCGGTTTGAGTGAGGGCAGCGGCAACACAGCCGCCAACGGCGCGCACGATCTTGTGTCTCATTTGAGGCTCCAGTCAAATTCATCGTTCCACTGGGCGTATGCCTGCGACCGTATAACATCATAACATCGGATTAAAGCGCGGTGACAGGCACTGTGATTCTGAAGTAGTCTTGCTGTCGAAGATGCATCCTCCTCTCTGCGTTGTGGCGTTGCAAGCTGGTATGGCTAAAGGAAGTCCAAATGCTGAGATTGTACCGATCGCCAAACTTCCCTATCTAGCGATAAAGACTGGTAAGACCTGATTTAAGAACTATAT
>JAYVVB010000477.1:0-4060 GCA_043787455.1 Rhizobacter sp. | reverse complement strand
CGCGCGCAGGACCAAAGGCTCGGCGAGCTGCTCGCCACTCTCAGAGCCTTGGGACTCCAAGAGAGCACGAACGTCGTCGTCGTCAGCGACCACGGGCATACCACCGTCTCCGGGCCGCCGGCGCTCTTCCCACTGAGATCGATCAGCCAGGGCAAGGTCGGAGAATCCAACACGGCCGGCTACTCGGTCTCGGGAGACGTTCGTACGGCTGAGCTGCTGTCGCGCGCGAAGATCGATGTCGCGCCTTACGACGGCAGGGGATGCCTGAGCTCCGCCCTGTCCGGCCTAAAGGCGGATGGCTCGTGGGTGTACCCGGTCCTCACTGACGGGGACGGTTCGATCTGCGGCAAGCCCGGGACCACGTACCAGACCCGGCGCTACACGGTTCCGGAGGTCCTGCCGGCGAACGCCGTGGTGATCGCGGCGAACGGCGGCAGCGAGTACCTCTACGTTCCGAGTCACGACCGGGATCTCGTCGCAAGGCTCGTTCGCTTCCTGCAGACCCGCAGCGAGTACGGCGCCATCTTTGTCGCTTCCCGGTACGGCGCCCTCGCGGGGACCATTTCGATGGCCAACGTGAAGGTCGAGGGCACCTCCAACCGCAGCCCTGACATCGTGGTCAGCTTCGACGACGACGCGAACGTCGTCGTGGCTGGAATGCCCGGAATCGAGTTCGAGAGCTTCTCTGGGAATAGGGGCATGCACGGCAGCTTCGGGACCGCCGACGTTCACAACACGCTGATCGCGGCAGGACCGGACTTCAAAGTCGGAGCTGTCAGCACGATCCCCTCTGGCAATGTCGACGTCGCGCCGACCATTGCTTATCTGCTCGGCTCCTCGATGCCGGAGGCCGACGGGCGAGTGCTGTATGAAGCGCTGCGCGCTCCGCCGGCCGGGGTTGGCGCAGCCAGCGTGACGCGTGGTGTCATCGAGCCCCCGGGAGGCGCCGTCGTCGGACTCAAGTTCCAGTTGCCCACCCAAGCAGACGGTGGGGACGTGGACCCGCGCAAGACCGGGCGTTACAGCGTCAAGGTCCTGACCAAAGACGTGCGAACGGAGGGCCGAACCTACCGCTATTTCGACAGTGCAAAAGCGTCCCGCGAGTGAGATGAACGCGACCAGCAGATTTGCCGGGCTGGCCATCGGATGCTGGGTCGGGCTGTCACAGGTCCAAGCGGCCGAACGACTGGATTGGACACCGTTCGAGGTCGCCTTCTCCACGGCCGGCGAACCGCCCTGGTTGCATTACTCCGCGGAATACCTGGACGGCCACGGCTGGCATCGACTCGAGGTGTGGCGCGATCACGAGCAACGGCTGAGACGTACGACGGACGGGATGCTCGACGTATTCGCGCAGCGGTCGGAGGACGGGGACCTCCGCTACACGGTGCGCGATCGCAAACGTCAGATCCGTACCACGGTCGATCGCACCAACCTCATGCGCGTCGGAACGTTCCTCGACTGGTTTTCACAGGCCCACGGTCTGATGCTCCCGGCGAGCGGCTATGCGCTCGAAAGAGCTGGCCATGAGCAGGTGGTCGGCCGAGCTTGCGTTCTTTGGCGACTTGCTGCCGTCCCCGAAAAGCCCGGCGTAAGCGTTTGCTGGGACCAAGCCTTGAAACTGCCGCTCGTCATTCTGAACGCGGGGGGCGACCCGATTTGGCGCGTGACGGCCTTCGACACGGCGGAGGTCGCAGAGGGAGTGTTCGCGCCTGAGGGTGACGGCGAGGTCACTATCGACATGAACGCCGACCTCAGCCCCGACGCGGACTGAGGCTGAGCGATGAGAAGCCGTGAGCCTCGTCCGGTTGCAACGCAGCTGCTCTCGCGCTCGCTCGAGCAGGAATTGGCCTCGAAGGCGTTCGAGGGGTGATCTCAGTTTCCGTGCAGATCAACCCCACCAAACGGCCACGATGACCAGGAAGATGAACGGCTTGCTGTCGGCCAACTTGAGGTCGTAGAGATACGCCACCGTGCCCGCGATGAACGTCAAGATGCCGATGAAGCCGATCGTCATCTGGAACACTGCAGCCAGATCGCGACGAATCTCTAGCGTTCGCCGAACGCCTCTTTCACTCAGACGTAGATGCCGCCTTCTTCGGGCCAACCTGTTGCGAGCTCTGCCGAGACGACGGCCGCGGGCACCAGGGGTGCTCCGAGGGGTCGATTCCGACGAAAGCTATAACTACACTTCACGCCGCGCCCGCATCGAGCCCTACGCATGGGTGCTCAACAAGAGCGTGCTGGCCGCCGGTACGCGCGATCCTTTGCTAGCCGCACGACTGGCGGGCGAGCGCAAGCAGATGGAGCGCATGGCCGCTGGCCTGGCCAAGCGTGTGTTCACGCTTCCTTGGCTGACAAGTACCGCCGATCGGATTCACCGAGTTGTCCAAGTTGGTCGTCAAGCCATCTCGCGCTGAGGCGACCCACGCCTGAGCCCCACCCATCACAACTTCAAGGCTCCCATGTACGGATTCACTACTTCCCTCAGCGGCCCCACGTTCGACCAAGCCTGACCCTGGCCGGGCTGAAAGCCGAGGGCTTCGGCGTGCTGAGCGACATCGACCTTGCAGCACGCAATGAAAGAGAAGCTCGGCGTCGACATGCCGCCCTATCGCATCCTCGGCGCCTGCAACCGCCACTGGCGCACCAGTCCTTACGAGCGATTCCTGACATCGGTTTGCTGCTGCCGTGTAACGTGATCGTGCGTGAGGAATCGCCCGGTCGCGCAGTGGTCGGATTCCTCGACCCTCAAATTACGGTGAACCTGGTCGGCAAGTCCGAGGTCAAAGCCGTGACCGACGCGGCAGCAGCGGCTGCGGCGCGTCTGCGAGAGTTTTGGCGGCAGCACGACACGGGCCACATGACATCACCTATTCGACGCAAAGGACTCCAATCGTGAAATCGTTGAAGCGGCATCTTGCCATGGCAATCCCCGCGCTGGTCGGTGCCTTGTCTTTTTCGCCGGCGAGGGCCGACGGCCCGTCCGTGACGATCGGCTATCAACCCATGGTCAGTACCGGTCTCGCGGCGAAGCAGCCGTTCGAGGCATGGGTCGTTTTCGACAGATCTGCCGATCCGGCCGTACCCGGCTATGCCGTTCCGGCCGGAGCGACGATGCGCCTGACGTTCCCCAAGGAATTTACGCCTTCCGTTGTGCTTCCTCACTTGGAGGGAGCCCTGCTCTACGGATGGCCCCAAGGTGCTGTGCCGGTGCCGTTCACCGTAACGCAGAGCGAGTCTGACCCCCGCGTGGTTGTCGTTCGCATCAATGAGGCGATTCCTATCGGTCCGCCGGAGAGACCCGGCCTGAAGGCAATTCACGTGCGTACTGGCGAACTCAATCCAGCTGCCGCGGGCGACTATCCGATCGCTGTGCAACTCATCGATGCTGGGTCCCTGTCCGGTACGTTCAACGCGGTCGCACGGATCACGAACCGGCCCGTGCCTACCGTTGCCGCCATCAACCAATTGCATCAAGGAAAAAACGAGGACTGGCAGCATGTAAAACCGGGCGCGGAGGCGTCGCTACCCATCGACTTCCTCGTCACACTACCCGATGTTCCCCGATCGTCAATCTCAGTCACGCCGACCGCCGCGGGTTCACTCGGCATTTTGAGCGATGGGAAGCCCATCGGCTCGATAAGGACGCAAGGGGTCCCGGTAGAGCTTAGGCCGGAGGCTTTCGGGCCCGGCTATTCCCGACTGGGCATTTTCCGGATTCGTGCCAAGGCCGGGATCCAGAGTGGGACAGCCGAGATCATCGCCGCACTCGACGGCGGCACGCAGTACAAGATCACCCTGGTCGTTGAATGACGAGACGCTCCGGCGCGGAGTACCCCGTAGCCGTGGACGGCCGGCCCCGCGGCGTGACCGCTACTCTTTAGGCATGTCGCCGTGATGATGCTGATGGCCCTGCATCGCATCGGCCCCATGGTCCGAGAGCTGCGCGTCGAACCATCTGTGCAGCGCAGCCACCAACTTCGTATCGCTGGTTTGGTAATTCAACTCCGCTCCGCCTTGGACTTCGCGGTAGTTCACCGAGATTGCCCCCGGTTTC
>JAYVVB010000476.1:0-6172 GCA_043787455.1 Rhizobacter sp. | reverse complement strand
GAGCAGCCACGGCTCCTGGCGCTCGCCGGCGCGGCCATGCATGCGCACCAGCGTCCAGCCGCCGTGGAGCTTGTTGCCGTGGAGCTTGAACTTGAGCTTGCCGGCGCGATAGCCGGCTTCGGGATCGCCGGCCGGTTCCCAGCTGCCGTTGTCCCAGACGATCACCGTGCCGGCGCCGTACTGGCCTTTCGGGATCTCGCCCTCGAAGCCGCCGTAGTCGATCGGATGGTCCTCGACGTGCACGGCCATGCGCTTGTCGGCCGGGTCGAGACTCGGTCCCTTTGGCACGGCCCAGCTCTTCAGCGTGCCGTCGAGCTCGAGGCGAAAGTCGTAGTGCAGCCGGCTCGCGGCGTGCTTCTGGATCACGAACGAGAGCCGGCCCTCGGTGGGCTGGCCGCTTTGCGGCTCGCTCGTGATGCGGAAGTCGCGCTTGCCGAAGTAGGGCTTCAACGCGGTCTTCATCGCTGCTCTTCGGCGGTCGTGCCGGTCGCTAGTGGGCCAGCCGCTGCATGAGACGCGGCACTTCGGCGGCGAGCTCGCTGGCGAGATAGCCGATCGGGCCGACGCGCTCGGCCAGCGCGCGGCCGGCGCGCGAGTGCAGCGCCACGCCCCAGGCCGCCGCCTGCGCCAGGGGCGCGCCGCGCGTCGCCAGGCCGGCGATGATGCCGGCGAGCGCATCGCCCGAGCCCGAGGTCGCGAGGCCGACGTGGGTGCTGACGTGGCACCAGCAGCCGCCGTCCGGCGTGGCCACGAAGGTGCTCGCGCCCTTCAAGACGACGACCGCATTCCAGCGCAGCGCCGCCTGGCGCGCGTAGCGCTCGGGCTCGGCGACGATCTGCTCCTTCGGCACGCCGATCAGGTGCGCCATCTCGCCGGCGTGGGGCGCAAGCAGGAGCGGCTGCTCGAACCGGCGCACGTCGAGGATCAGGTCCATCGCCAGCGCGTCGAGGACGATCGCGGCGCGCGTCGTGCGCTTGACGACGCGCCGCGTGAAAGCGCGTGTTGCGCTGGATTCCATGAGTCCCGGCCCGACGAGCACGGCGTCGACCTGGCCGAGCAACGACTCGATCTTCGCCAGGCCGTCGGGCGCGAAGCCGCCGCCATCGGTCTCCGGCAGGGCGACGATGCGCACCTCCGGATGCGAAAGAGCGAAGCCGCTGGCCATCGACGTGACCGTTGCGACGGTGAGCCTCCCCGCGCCGGCGCGCAGCGCCGCGATCGCGGCGAGCGACGCCGCCCCCGGCATCTCGCGACTGCCGGCGATGACGAGGAGCGAGCCTCGCTCTTCCCTGTCGGCGAAAGTGCCCGGCTCGGGCAGGGGCCACTCGCGCAGGAGGCGAGCGTCGATCTCGATCGCGGAGGCGGGCGTGGTGGAGAGCGTCGTAGCCATCAGGATGTCGGTGCAGCGGGTCGATCGGGGGCGGTCGGAGCAGGGGACACGTCAGCGGGTGGCAACGCTTGTGCCCGATCCGCGCCGCGAGACGCGGTGTAGGCTTGCAGGCGCCTTTCGTATCGGCGCCGTCAACGGGAGAACATACGCATGAACGACCTCTTTTCGCTGCAGGGCCGCGTCGCCCTGATCACCGGCGGCTCGCGCGGCATCGGCCGGATGATCGCCGCCGGCTTTCTCGCCCAGGGCGCAAGAGTCTACGTGTCCTCGCGCAAGGCGGAGGCCTGCGAGAGCGCGGCAGTCGAGCTCTCGCAGCAGGGCGAGTGCATCGCGATGCCGGCCGACGTGTCGACGATGGACGGCATCGCTGCGCTCGTCGCCGCGTTCACTGCGCGCGAGCCTCGCCTCGACATCCTGGTCAACAACGCCGGCGCCGCGTGGGGCGAGAGCTTCGACACCTTTCCCGAGAAGGGCTGGGACAAGGTCGTCGACCTCAACCTGAAGACGCCCTTCTTCCTGACGCAGGCGCTGCACGGAGCCCTGCGCGCCGCAGCGAGCGAGGAGCGGCCGGCCAAGGTGATCAACGTCGCCTCGATCGACGGCGTCTCGATCAATCCGCAGGAGACCTACTCGTACGCCGCGAGCAAGGCCGGACTGATCCAGCTGACGCGGCGCATGGCGCTGCGCCTGATCGAGGACCGGATCGTCGTCTCCGCCATCGCTCCGGGCGCGTTCGCCTCGGAGATGAACCGCGACGCGCGCGACCACGGCGACGAGGTCGCGCGGCGCATTCCGGCGCGCCGCATCGGTCGCGACGAAGACATGGCCGGCGCCGCGATCTACCTCGCGTCGCGGGCGGGCGACTACGTCGTCGGCTCGACCCTGATCGTCGATGGCGGCGTGACGCACGCGCGCGGCTGAGGAGGACTCGGCGACCTGCAAATGTCCGGCTATGGACAAATAATTGACTTTTGTTTTTCTATGGACTAGCCTCGGCGCGCATGAGCGCACTCCTCAAACCCACGACGCCTGCGGTCGACCTGACGTCGGCGAAGTCCGCCGCCACAGCCTTGCGCACCTTCTTTCGCCTCGCCAAGGCGTGGGACCTGTCGATCGCCGAGCAGACGACGCTTCTCGGCGTCGCCCGGACGACGCTCTACCAATGGAAGCAGGGCAAGGTCGGGCCGCTCGACCGGCACCTGCTCGAGCGGCTGTCGCACCTCTTCGGCATCTACTCGTCGCTGCAGATCCTCTTTCCGGTCGCGGGCCGGGCCGACGAGTGGCTGAGGAAGCCCAACAGCGCGCCGCACCTCGGCGCGAGCTCGGCGCTGGGGCGCATGCTCGGCGGCCAGGTCTCCGATCTCTACGTCGTGCGCCAGTACCTCGACGCGCAGCGCGGCGGCAAGGCGTGAGGGCGGTCGACGCGAAGACGGTCCCGGTCCGGCGCATCTCGTGGCGGCCGTCGTATCGGCTCATCGCCTCGCGCTATCCGACGGTGGGGCTCTACGATGCCATCGCCGACCCGGCCGACCTCGACGTCGTGTTCGCGATCGAGCAGCTCGCCAACCCGCGCATCCGCGACCAGATCGGCGAGCTCGCGCTGGTGCGGCCGGAAGAGCGCATCAGCGGCCCGGGCGCGACACCGGTGATGGCCGCCTTCACCCACCTCAACCCCGAAGGCTCGCGTTTTTCCGATGGCTCGTACGGCGTCTACTACGCCGCCCATTCGCTCGAGACCGCGATCGCCGAGGTCAGCCACCATCGCGCGATCTTCCTGCGCCGCACCGACGAGCCGCCGATCGACATCGACCTGCGTCTCATCACCGCCAACGTCGAGGCCGAGCTGCACGACCTGCTCGAGATCGGCATCGCTGCCAACGAGTCGACGCGTTTCGCTCCGGTCCTCGACCCCGATGACTACGGGCCGTCGCAGAGCCTCGGCCGACGCCTGCGCGCCATCGACAGCTGGGGCATTCGCTACCCGAGCGTGCGCCACGCCGGCGGCGAGTGCGTCGGCATCCTGCGGCCGCGCGCGCTGCGCCACGCCAAGGCCGCGGCCCATATGGCGTTGCACTGGGACGGCATGCGCATCACGCACTGGTACGAGAAGCGCCAGCCGCACGCGTTCGACGACTGAGCCCATCGGTCGCCTCGGGCCGCGCCGAGCACCACGTCACGAAACGTCACGCGGCCCGACGAAAGCGCTGATTAAACTGGCCCGTGCGCCGAACTTCGGTGCGTGCCCTCTTCGATGCTCTATCTGATCCTCGTCTTCGCGCACCTGCTCGCCGCCTCGATGGCGCTCGGCGCGATCGTCGCAACCGACCTGCGCCTGCTCTCGAAGCTCGCGCAGGACCGCGTCCGGATCGCGCCGCCGAACGAGTTCGTTGCCCGCATGGTGATGGTCGCGCTGCTCGTGCTCTGGGTTACCGGAGCGATGATCGTCGGCCACGGCCTCCTGGAGCGTGCCGACTACCTGAGCAACCCGAAGCTGCAGGCGAAGATCCTCCTCGTCGCGCTGCTGACGCTCAATGCCGTCGCCCTGCATCGCGTCACGTTCCCTCGTCTCGCCCGCGGCCGCAGGGTCGCGCGCTGGCGTGCCTCGGAATGGATCGCTATCGCGGTCCCCGTCGCGGTGTCGAACTTCCTCTGGATGTTCACCGCCTTCCTCGGCATCGCCCGGCCGTGGAACTACGCGATGCCGCTCGGCGACATCCTCGCCATCGCGGCCGGCCTCTACTTCGTCGTGCAGCTCGGCGTGTTCGCGATCCTGCGCTTGGCCGGCCGGGCTGTCGACGACAGCACCAAGCCACTCGCCGACATCGTGCGTCGTTCGCTGGCGTCGCTCGGCAACCTCGGCGGCGATCCGGTGCGCGTCATGGCGAGCCGCGACGACGAAGCCGACCCCGGCGCGTCGCCACCGGCGCTCCGGCCGGTGCTGCGCCTGGTCGGCCGGCGCAGCGCTAGGTCGGAGCGTCGCGACGCCGCGGCTGGCGGCCGGTGACCGGATACACCGGATCGGTGTAGCCGGGCGTCGACGCGTGCCCGGGGGCGACGAGCGACTCGACGAGGGCTTCGTCGGCGTCGTCGAACGGCGTGTCCATCGCCGCGATGTAGTCCTGCCACTGGGCGAGCGTCTTCGGTCCGCCGATGACGCCGTGAACCAGTGCGTTGTTCCAGACCCAGCCGAGCGCGAACTGCAGCGGCGTGAGGCCGCGCGATCGCGCATGCGCGACCACTTTCTGCGCCAGCACGAGCGACTCGGCGCGGAACTCGGTCTGCAGGATCCGCTTGTCGCCACGCGCCGCGCGTGAGCCTTCGGGCGGCGCCGTGTCGGGCGCGTACTTGCCCGAGAGCACGCCGCGCGCGAGCGGGCTGTAGGCGACGACCCCCAGGCCGTAGTGCGCGCAGCACGGCAGGAGCTCCGTCTCGATGCCGCGCGTCATCGCGTTGTAGGGCGGCTGGCACACGATCGGCGCCGGGATGCCGGCGCTGCGGCACATCTCGGCGATGCGAGCGACACGCCAGGCGCGAAAGTTCGACAGGCCGAAGTAGTGGACCTTGCCGGAGTCGAGCAGGTGCCGCATTGCCGCGACCGTCTCCTCGAGCGGGGTCGTCGCGTCTTCCCTGTGCAGGTAGAGGATGTCGACCCAGTCGGTACCCAGGCGCCCGAGGCTCGCGTCGAGGGCGCGGATCATGTGACGGCGCGACAGGCCGCGCTCGTTCGGGCCCGGGCCGGTCGGATTGGCGAGCTTGGTCGCGAGCACCCAGCGCTCGCGGTCGGCGGCGATGAGACGGCCGGTGATGCGCTCGGATTCGCCGTTGGCATAGGCGTTGGCGGTGTCGATGGCGTTGATCCCGGCGTCGCGCGAGGCGGCGACGATGCGGCCGGCTTCGGCCTCGTCGGTCTGGTCGCCGAACATCATCGTGCCGAGCCAGAGCTTGGTCACCTTGAGGCCGCTCGCCCCGAGCGAGGTCGCCGCGTGCTTGTCGTCAGCCATGGGGTCGTTCTCCTTCGGGATCTCGGGTTGCGGCGAGGAAGCGGTCGCGCAGCTCGCGCTTGAGGATCTTGCCGATCGCGCTGCGCGGCAGCTCGTCGACGAAGCTCAGGTACGCGATCCGCTGCGTCTTGCCGAGGCGATCGTTGGCCCACGCGCGCAGGACTTCGGCGTCGATCGAAGCACCTTCGCGCAACACCAACCACGCGGCCGGCGTCTCGCCCCAGCGCTCCGAGGGCACGCCCGCAACCGCCGCCTCGGCCACGTCGGGATGCTGGCGCAGCACCGCCTCGAGGTCGCTCGGGTAGAGATTGAAGCCGCCGCTGATGACCATGTCCTTGCGCCGGTCGAGAAGCGTCAGAAAGCCCTCGTCGTCGAAGCGGCCGACGTCGCCGGTGCGGATGAAGCGCTTGCCCGTGGCGTCGAACCATTCGGCCTCGGCGGTCTTGCCGGGCTGGCCGTGGTAGCCGGTCATCATCCCCGCCGAGTGGCCGACGACCTCGCCGATGGCGCCGCGCGCCAGCTCGATGCCGGCCTCGTCGATGACGCGAATGTCGTGGCCTTCGGCCGGCTGGCCGACGGTGTGCAGCTTGGTCGGATGCTCGTGCGCTGCGAGGATGCAGGTGCCACCGCCTTCGGTCATGCCGTAGAACTCCACGAGGCCGCCGGGCCAGCGGGCGACGATGTCGGCCTTCAGCGCCGCGGCGAAGGGCGCGCTGGTGCAGAACTTCATGTGGAACGACGAGAGGTCGTGGTCGGCGAAGCGCGGGCTCGCCATCAGTCG
>JAYVVB010000475.1:0-10099 GCA_043787455.1 Rhizobacter sp. | reverse complement strand
TCACGGCGCCCGAGTGCCGCCAGTTCCTTCTGCGTCAGGCGTTCGAGGAAGCGATCCACACTCACGCTTATCAGTACATCGTCGAGTCGCTCGGTCTCGTCGAGAGCGAGATCTTCAACGCCTACAACGAAGTCCAGTCGATCCGGGACAAGGACGAGTTCCTGATCCCGTTCATCACCGCGATCATGGATCCGCACTTCCACACCGGCACGCCCGACACCGATCGCACGCTCCTGAAGTCGCTGATCGTCTTCGCTTGCCTGATGGAAGGCCTCTTCTTCTACGTCGGCTTCACGCAGATCCTCGCGCTCGGCCGGCAGAACAAGATGACCGGTGCGGCCGAGCAGTACCAGTACATCTTGCGCGACGAGTCGATGCACTGCAACTTCGGCATCGACCTCATCAACCAGATCAAGGCCGAGAACCCGCACTTGTGGACGGCCGAATTCAAGGCCGAGATCAAGGTCCTGTTCGAGCGTGCGGTCGAGCTCGAGTACCGCTACGCCGAGGACACCATGCCGCGCGGCGTGCTCGGCATGAATGCGTCGATGTTCAAGGGCTATCTGCGCTACATCGCCAACCGGCGCGCGACGCAGATCGGCCTGCAGGAGCTCTTCCCGAACGAGGAAAACCCGTTCCCTTGGATGAGCGAGATGATCGATCTGAAGAAGGAGCGCAATTTTTTCGAGACCCGCGTCATCGACTACCAGACCGGTGGTGCGCTGTCGTGGGAGTAAGAGCCAGCGTGCGCAATCGCGCTGGTGTGAGAGAGATCAAGATTTGCAGGACCACAGAGTGGCGACAACGAGCGCTGCCAGCCTGCTTCCCGATTCATCGTACTGGGGCGCCCCTCCTGGGCAGCTAGCAGGCGATGAATAGCCACTGGCCGACGACGCGTCGAAAGCCGGTGGTTCCTTTGTAACTTGATCAAGGAGAAACGTGATGGCAACTGCGAAAAAGGCCGCCAAGAAGGCGCCAGCGAAGAAATCGGCAGCGAAGAAGGCGCCGGCGAAGAAGTCGGCAGCGAAGAAGGCGCCGGCGAAGAAGACGGCGGCGAAGAAGTCGCCGGCCAAGAAGGCGGCGAAGAAGTCGGCCAAGAAGTCGCCTGCGAAAAAGGCCGGAAAGAAGGCTGCCAAGAAAGCGCCTGCGAAGAAGGCTGCGAAGAAGTCCGCCAAGAAGGCGGCCAAGAAAGCGCCTGCGAAAAAGGCCGCCAAGAAAGCGCCTGCGAAGAAGGCTGCACCTGCGAAGAAGGCGGCTCCGGCCGTTGCTGCGCCGGCTGCACCTGCGATGCCGGCGAAGACTTCGCTCAGTCCGCAAGCGGCTTGGCCGTTTCCGACTGGCAGCAAGCCCTGACCGACACTCTGTGTCTGTCATCAGCCCGGCTTCGGCCGGGCTTTTTTATTCTGGAAGGATCTGGGTGTCGGCGAAGCCGTGCGCCGCGACGATCGGCATGAAGCTGGCATCGGGCTCCGGCACGCGCTCGGCGGCGCGACGCTCTTCCTCGCGCCGCGCGGCGCGCAGCCGAGCGGCCGCCTGGCTTTCGCCGGCGCTGCGCTGGTGCGATTCGAGCTCGGCCTTGAGCTGCTCGACCTGGCGCCTCGCCTGCAGGGTCTGCTCCTGAGAGAACTGCCGTCCCTTGTCGCTCTTTTGCAGCCGTTGCGCGGCCGCGAGGAGCTTGCGTCCGTACCACCAGTGGCAAGCCGTCCAGGTGAGGATGCAGGTGACGACCACCGAGATCGATGTGGCCATCGTGAGGGCGACGTCGTGGCGAAAGTTCATGGGCTCGACTTCGGATCACCGCTCCGGAACTTGAGATCGATCAGGTTCCTTCCTCGGCGAACGTGATATCCAGCACATGATTCTGGCCGCCGCGGCTGGCGATCTTGAGTGCGCCAAGCCGGTTGCCGAGCCGGGCGCACTCGACCAGCGACCAGCCGCGCTCGAGGCCGTAGAGCATCGCGGCGCGAAACGCGTCGCCGCAACCAGTCGGGTCGACGACCTCGGCCGCGACCACGGCCGGAACGACCGTCTTCTGGCCCTGCTGCCAGACCTCGCAGCCCTGCGCGCCGAGCGTGACGACGACGCCCTCGAGGTGAGAACGCGACATCTCCTCGACGGAACGACCGGCGCGGTCGGCGAGCATCTGCGCTTCGTAGTCGTTGACCGCGACCCAGCGGGCGCGATCGACGAAGGCGCGCAGCTCGGCGCCGTCGAACATCGGCAGGCCCTGGCCGGGATCGAAGATGAACGGGATCTTGGCGTCGCTCAGCTGGCGCGAGTGCTCGAGCATCGCGTCGCGACCGTCGGGCGCGATGATCGCGAGCCGGATGTCCGCGTCGGGCGGCACGGGCGTCTGATGCGCCGACTGCATCGCTCCGGGATGGAACGCGGTGATCTGGTTGTTGTCGAGGTCGGTGATGATGAAAGCCTGGGCGGTGAAGCTGTCGCCGACGGTGCGCACGTGCTCGGTCGTCGTGCCCCAGGAACGCAGCCGCGCGAGGTACTCGTCGCCGTCGCTGCCGACTGCGGCGAGGACGATCGGCTCGCCGCCGAGGCGGGCCAGGTTGTAGGCGATGTTGCCGGCGCAGCCGCCGAACTCGCGCCGCAGCGTCGGCACGAGGAACGACACGTTGAGCACGTGCAGCTGGTTCGGCATGATCTGGTCGGCGAAGCGACCTGGGAAGGTGGCGATGCTGTCGAAGGCGAGCGATCCACACACGAGGGCGGCCATGAAGTCTCCGGGTCAGGCGCAGCGAGCCGCGCGGGTTCAGGGATAGAAGATCTCGACGGTGTAGCCGACGACCGAGGTCGACCCGGCATTGAGCGTGAGCTGCAGCGCCGTTTCGGCGCCGGGCGGCAGCACGTCGGACGCATGGAAGTCCTGGGCCGAGAGCGCGCGGCGCGCGACCAGCCGGCCCTGGCCGTCGGTGAGGGTGAGGTCGATCGACGGCAGCGCCAGCGGCAGCGCGCTGCGGCTCCTCAGGTTGACGGCGAGCACGAACGCGTCCTGGCCGACGGCGCGGGTCAGCGCCGTGCTTTCGACGAGCACCTCGTCTATGCGGCGCGGCGTCTGCAGCGTGCAGCCGGCGAGTCGGCACCAGGCGACGAGCGGGGCGTGCAGCGACGGGTACTGCACGGCCAGGGTGTCGCGTCCGTGGTGGACGATCTGCAGCGCGAGGATCAGCAGCGCCAGCGCCGACGCGGCGCCGAGCGCTGCGCGCATGCCAGGGCTGCGCCAGCGGGCCTGGCGCTCGGCGCGGCGCACGAACTCCGGCCGCGTCGCGGTTTCGAGCGGCAACGCGCCGGCGTCGGTCGACGGCAGCATCAGCGTCTCGTCTTCCGCAACGGCCGCGTTCTCGGCGAAGAGATCCGAGTCGAAGCGCGCGTCGGAGAACTCGACGCGATCGCGCTGGCCGATCTGTCCGGCCGGCTTCGGCGCGCTTTCGGCGCGCCGCCGCGGGCCGAAGAGATGGGCGTCGATCGGGTCGGCGAGGAACTCGCCGAGGCTGGAGGTCGCAGACTCGTCGTCCTTGAACTCGTCGTTGTCGGCGCGAACGGGCTGAGCGTGCGTCGCGTGCTTCGCCGGCGCCGGGATGGTCGTCACGGTTGGCGTCGCGGAAGGCGCTTCCCAGTCCGGATGGAACTCCCGGCCCAGGTCGAACAGGCCCTCGAGGGCGTTGAAGACCGCGTCGCACTTGCCGCAGCGGACCCAGCCCTCGGAGATCTTGAGCTGATCCTGGACGACCCGGAACGCCGTCCCGCAGGAGGTGCAGCGCGTCGCCAGACTCATCGCGAAATCATGCCACGCGACTTGCGCGCAGGACACCGGTCATGAGGGCCCAGCCGTCGTCTTCGTCGGCCACTTCGAGGTCGAGCCAGGGCCGATAGGCGTCGCGCAGCTCGTCGGCCTGGCGGGCGAGGATGCCCGACAGGACCAGACGACCACTCTCCGCGAGCCGGCGCGAGAGGAGCGGCGCGAGCAGGGTCAGCGGCGCGGCAAGGATGTTGGCGACGATCAGCGCGTAGGGGCCGACCGCATCGTCGGGCGCGGCGCAGCGAACGGTGACGCCGTTGGCTCGCGCGTTCGCCGCGGTCGCTTCCACGGCAGCCGGGTCGATGTCGACGGCGTCGATCTCGCGCGCGCCGAACTTCGCGGTGGCAATGGCGAGCACGCCGGAACCGCAGCCGTAGTCGAGTGCGCGGGGCCACGTCGTGCCGGCGTTCCCTCCGGCACGCGCGATCCAGCGCAGGCACATGCGCGTCGTCGGATGGGTGCCGGTGCCGAAGGCGCGGCCGGGGTCGAGGCGGATCACCTGCTTCGCGTGGGCCGGCACGTCGGACCATGTCGGCACGATCCAGAACTCTGGCGTGATCTCGCACGGGCCGAACTGCGCTTGGGTGAGTCGTACCCAGTCCTGGTCGGCGACGGCAGCGATCGCGAGGACGCGCGCGCCGGTCTCGGCCTCGGCGGCGATCAGCGCGGCTGCCGCTCGTGTCGCTGCGGGCTCGTCGACGAAGAGCGCATCGACACGAGCGCGCTGCCACGCCGCGGTCGAAGCGACGCCCGGCTCGTCGAAGACGGGTTGCTCGGCGTCGGTGCCGGAGTCCGCATCCTCGACCGACGCCGAGAGCGCGTTGAGCTCGTCGGAGAGGAATTCGCAGACCGCGTCGACCGCCGCCGCCGGCACCAACAGCGTCAGGGCGTGCATCGCGCGCCCCTTCTCAGCGCTTGTGCTGATCGAGCCACCCTTCCAGGTAGTGGATGCTCGTTCCGCCTTCGATGAACTTGGCGTCGACCATCAGCTCGCGGTGAAGGGGAATGTTGGTCTGAATGCCTTCGACGACCGTCTCCGACAGCGCCGTCCGCATCCGCGCCAGCGCCTGATCGCGAGTGTCGCCGTGGACGATGATCTTGCCGATCATCGAGTCGTAGTTTGGCGGCACGACGTAGTTGGTGTACGCGTGCGAGTCGACGCGCACGCCCGGGCCGCCCGGCGGATGCCACATCGTCACCTTGCCCGGCGAGGGCGTGAACGTGTACGGATCCTCGGCGTTGATGCGGCATTCGATCGCATGGCCACGGCAGGCGATGGTGCGCTGCGTGAACGGAAGCT
The DNA here is from genome assembly GCA_043787455.1 of Rhizobacter sp. Taxonomy (GTDB): domain Bacteria; phylum Pseudomonadota; class Gammaproteobacteria; order Burkholderiales; family Burkholderiaceae_C; genus Schlegelella_A. The sequence goes on along the minus strand of JAYVVB010000475.1, from coordinate 4,985 downwards.
TCTCGCCGGCGGCGATCCGGATCTGCATCTGCACGATGTCGATGCCTGTCACCCACTCGGTGACCGGGTGTTCGACCTGAATGCGCGTGTTCATCTCGATGAAGAAGAACTCGCCGTTCTCGTACAGGAACTCGAACGTCCCGGCGCCGCGGTAGCCGATCTTCTTGCAGGCAGCGATGCAGCGCTCGCCGATCTTCTCGATCACGCGGCGCGCGATCCCCGGCGCCGGCGCTTCCTCGATGATCTTCTGGTGCCGCCGTTGCATCGAGCAGTCGCGCTCGCCGAGCCAGACCGCGTTCTTGTGGGTGTCGGCGAGGATCTGGATCTCGATGTGGCGCGGATTTTGGAGGAACTTCTCCATGTAGACGGCCGAGTTGCCGAACGCCGCACCGGCTTCGGCGCGGGTCGTCTGCACGGCCGAGAGCAATGCGGCCTCGGTATGGACGACGCGCATGCCGCGGCCGCCGCCGCCGCCGGCCGCCTTGATGATCACGGGGTAGCCGAGCGCCCGCGCGGCGCGAATGGACTCCTTCGGATCGTCGGGGAGGGCACCCTCGGAGCCCGCAACGCAGGGCACGCCCGACTTGATCATCGACTGCTTGGCCGAGACCTTGTCGCCCATGATCCGGATCGCCTCGGGCGTCGGGCCGATGAAGGTGAAGCCGCTGCGTTCGACGCGCTCGGCGAAATCGGCGCTCTCGGCCAGGAAGCCGTAGCCGGGGTGGATCGCTTCGGCGTCGGTGACTTCGGCCGTGGCGATGATCGCCGGCATGTTGAGGTAGCTCTGGGCCGATGGCGCCGGGCCGATACAGACCGCCTCGTCGGCCAGCTTCACGTACTTCGCGTCGCGGTCGGCCTCCGAGTAGACGACGACCGACTTGACGCCGAGCTCGCGACAGGCGCGCTGGATGCGCAGGGCGATCTCGCCCCGATTGGCGATCAGGATCTTCTTGAACATCGTCAGGCGCGGGGAACGGAGCAGCCAGTCGAACTGCCGGGCAAGAGACGCGAGGCCTTCATTCGATGACGAAAAGCGGTTGCCCGAACTCCACTGCCTGCCCGTTCTCGCACAGGATCTCGCGGATCGTCCCGGCCATGTCCGCCTCGATCTCGTTCATGATCTTCATCGCTTCGATGATGCAGACCGGATCGCCGATCTTGACGACGCTGCCGACCGCGATAAACGCATCCGACCCCGGGCTGGCCGATCGATAGAAGGTGCCAACCATCGGCGACTTCACCGTATTGGCGACATCGGGGATGGGCTCGGCCGCTGCCGGCGCATGCGCCAGCGCGGCTGGCGCAAACGCCGCGCCGAACGCTGTCGGCGCAGGTGCAGCTGCCACCGGCGCGGCCGCCTTGACGATCCGGACCTTGCCGTCCGCCTCGGCGATTTCGAGTTCGGAGATGTTCGATTCCGACACGAGGTCGATCAGCGTCTTGAGTTTTCTGAGGTCCATCGATGGCCCATGAAGGTACGAGCGTATACGCCGAGCCGTTCCTCACGCTTCGACGCGAGAGCAGCAAAATCAACGGAGTTTACGCGCTTTGCGCCGCGATTCGCCGCAGATGGCTCCACGAAAGCCCAGACGCACTACCGGGTAAGCCCGACCCATCGCTCCAGAAGCGAAGGGCTGATTGCGCCCAGGTTCCGGGCGATCGGCTGCCCGGCCGCGTCGAAGACCACCGAGAACGGCAAAGCGCCGAGCTTGTTGCCGAGCGATCGCGAGAGGTCGATCCCATCCGCTCCGGCGATCGCGATCGGCAGTCGCAGCGACCGCTCACTGACAAAGCGGCGGACGGGATCGGCGCCGTCGATCGCCAGGGCGAGCACTTGCCACCCCGACGCTGAACGCTCTTTCGAGAACTGGTCGAGCAGGGGCATCTCGGTGACGCAGGGCCCGCACCAGGTCGCCCAGAAATTGAGGAGCAGAGGTCGTCCGTGCCGGTCGGCCATCCGCACCGGGCCACCGTCGAGACTCCGGAAGGTCAGGGTCCACAGGTCCGGGGGCGAGGCGGCCGAATCCTCGGCCGGCGACCGGCCTCGCCACCATGCCGCACCGCCGCCGGCCGCCGCGGCCAATGCGGCGAGGGCGACCACTCCCGCGGTACGGCGCTTCATTCCTGGACCTCGCGCGCCCGGAGCGCCGCGAGATCGCCCCGATCGCTGCCGCCGCGCGCGTCGCGCTGCAGCGCCCCGCGGAGGTCGTCGTAGTCGCGCACCGTCAGCGCCAGATGGACGCGGCCGCCGAGCGCCGCGCTCGGGACCTCGATGTTGAGGACGTCGAGGATCCGGCCGCGCGGCCCGTCGACGCTCGAAACGTCGTAGTCGACGCGCGTGTCGATGAGGGCGATCTCGGCCACTTTGGAGTCGTCGCAGAACAGGTCGAGGAAGATGCTGCTCCGACGTGTCGCCGTGCCACGCCAGACGGCGCCGGCAAGGTGCGGCCGGAAAGCGGCCAGCCTGTGCATCCATTCGGCGGCAATGGCGCGCAACTCGGCCAGCTCGCGCGGCTGCGTGTCGGCGTGGAAGAGGCCGATGTAGATGCGGACCTCGTCCTCGATCGCGTCGTTCCCCGGAAGATCGCCGGGACGCTGGCCGAGGCGCAGCTCGCGCGCGGCACGACGCTTGGCGACGCCGTACTCCATGCCTTCCTCGACGATGAGCCGCGCCGCCACCGCGGCGATCTCGGCGCTGTGCGTGCCTGCCATCGCGCGATTCTAGGCAGCGAACGCCGAGCGACTGGGGTGGCGAGGGGCTCGCCTCAGGGCAAGTCGACGTGTCCCATCCGCGCCGCGACCGTCGCCGCGCGGCCGACGACGTACGCCGAGCCCGGGCGCTTCTCGAAGCGCTTGGGCGCGGGCAGCATGACCGCGAGCTGCGCCGCCTGCTGCGGCGCGAGCCGCCCGGCGTCGACATTGAAATAGCGGTGCGCCGCGGCGTCGGCACCGAACACGCCTTCGCCCCACTCGACGCTGTTGAGATAGATCGCGAGGATGCGCTGCTTGCCAAGGATCGCTTCAAGCTCGTACGAGAGCACCAGCTCCTGTCCTTTGCGGACGAAGTTGCGCTCGCCGGAGAGAAAGAGGTTCTTCGCGAGCTGCTGGGTGATGGTCGACCCGCCGACGACCTTCGGCACCGGCGCCGGCCGAGTCTCGGCGCCGGGCTTAGAGCGCATGGCCTCGCGTCGCCGCGCCTGCAGCGCCGCCTGGGCGTCGGCGCGCTCGTTGCGGCCCCAGGCCTTTTCGAGCGCGTCCCACTCGACGCCGCTGTGCTCGGTGAAGCCGCTGTCCTCGGACGCGATGACGGCGCGCTTCAGGTTCGCCGACACGCCCGCGTAGTCGACCCAGTGCTGCTGCCAGGGGTGAGCGCCGGGCTGGAGCGCGAGGCGCCACGCCTCGGAGCGCTGGAAGGTCGTCGACTGCGGGTCGACGACGAGCATGAGCGCGATCCGGGCCAGGAAATAGAGCTGGAGGGCGAGGGCAGAGACGCCGAGAAGCGCGATGAAGCGCCAAAGCGAGGGACCGCTCGCGCTCGTCATGCCGGATCGAGCCGGTGCCGCAACGCGGCGAGCACCGCCGGTGTCTGCGGCTCGACGCCGCGCCAAAACAGGAACGCCTCGGCGGCCTGCTCGACGAGCATGCCGAGCCCGTCGCGGCCGACGGCGCCGTGCTGCATCGCCCACCTCACGAAGCCGTTGGCGAGTGGCCCGTACATCATGTCGAGGGCCAACCCGCCGGATTTCAGGACATTCGCCGGCACCGGCACCGACGCTCCGGTGGCGCTGCTCGCGCTGGCGTTGACGACGATGTCGAAGCCGGTGCCGCAGTCGCCGAGGCCGGTCGCGCGCACCGGCGCGTGGGCCCCGGCGTCGACGCTGTCGAGGAAGCGCGCGACGAGGCGCTCGGCGCGCTCGCGGCTTCGATTCGCGACCACGACCTGGGCCGCGCCGGCAGCGGCGAGCGCGCCCAGCGCACCCGCCGCGCCGCCGCCTGCGCCGACGAGGAGGACGCGCGTGCCGGCGATCGCGACGCCGGCGTTGCGCTCGATGTCGCGCATCAGCCCGGCGCCGTCGGTGTTGTCGCCGACCCAGCCTTTGTCGGTGAACGTGAGCGTGTTGCAGGCGCCCGCGAGAAGCGCGCGCGGGGTCTTGCGCGCGGCCAGATCGAAGGCTTCGAACTTGAACGGCATCGTCACGTTGCAGCCGCTGGCGCCAGTCGCCGCGAACGCCCGCACCGACGCCGCGAACCCGTCCATCGGACAGAGCATGCGTTCGTACACGACCGCCTCGCCGGTCTGGCTCGCGAACGCCGCGTGGATAAACGGCGACTGGCTGTGCTCGACCGGGTGGCCGATCACCGCATAGCGGCTCGGGCCGGCGCTCACGGCGAGCCGCTCAGCGTCGTCTCGAGGCCCTCGTCGCGCGTGAAGCGAAAGCGCGAGGGGATTGCGATCTGGTCGGCCTGCTTTCGCATCGCCGGCGTGAAGCGGCCGTAGGGCGCGGCGGCAAGCACGATCGCGACCGCGCGCCGGTCGAGGATCTTCGAGCCCGAGCCGCGAACGATCTCGGTGTCGACGATCCGCCCTTCGGCATCGACGGTGATGATCATCGTCAGCTCGCCGTACAGTTTCTTGCCCTGGTTCTCGGGGAAATTTCGCGTGCCGCGGTCCTCGATCTTCCTGCGCAGCGCATCGTAGTAGAGGGCGTAGACCTCCTCGCGCGTCGCCGGGCTGATGTAGCGCTTCTTCGGCCGCGCGTTCTCGTCGTTGATGCGCTTCTCGATCTCGGCGAGCATCTCTACGAGCTGGCGACGCCGGTCTTCCTGCTCGCGCTCTTCGGGCGCACCTTGCTCGCGCAGCGGGTCGCTCGGCGGCAGCAGCGCGAGCTCGCGCCGCAGCTGCGTGAGGAGCTGCTGCTGCACCTGCTGCAGCTGCTCGATCTGCTTTTTCGTCTCTTCGTTGGAGTCGCCGAGCTCGGTGAGCG
>JAYVVB010000474.1:0-2922 GCA_043787455.1 Rhizobacter sp. | reverse complement strand
CCGAGATAGTCGGCGTCGGCGAGGTCGCCGATCTTGGTGTTAACCTGGCAGGAGTTGATGTAGCCGAGGATCGTCTTGTCCTTGTGCCAGGTCGGGCTGTCCTGGTAGAACTTCAACGGCTGGGGGTTCACCGAGTCGATCGTCGCGCGGTCGATCTGCTTGGCGATCACCTTGCCCGTGCGCAGATCGATCAACGTCAGCCAGACGCGGAACGCATCGGGCACCGCATCGATCGAGCGCTCGACGGTGACTGGCGTCAGGGTGCCGATCAAGAGCAGCGGCTTTTGCGCGAGCGAATCTCGGGTCAAGGGCCTCACCGACCATTTCGCGTTGCCGCTCTTGGCGATCGACTCGAGCTGCTCGCCCATCTTCGCGGTGCTGACGGTCTGGGCGCCTGTGTTCGCGTCGATGAGCGGATCGATGACCAGCACGCGCGCTTCGTTGCCGACGATGGGAGCGGCCTGCATGAACAGGCCTTGACCCGCGCGAGCGATGGAATCCTCGAATTTGACCGGCGCGGGCGCAACCAGGGTGACGCTTGCCGGCGTCGCTGTCGGGGCAGCGATCTGTGCCACCGGAACTGCCCGCACGGCAGCGGGTGCAGGCGCAGGTGCTGGCGGTGCATTCACAGCCGCCGGAGGACCGCCAGCGCTCGTGCAGCCCACCAGCACGGCGAGAGTCAGCGAGGTGAAACACTTGCCCCGATGCAGAAGATGCGGATTCATGCAGGTCATCCTTCCATGCTGATCCGACAGCGGCGACTTACCGCTTGGCATATGCCGGATCGGATTTGGGTGCGACGCAGCCGAGGAACTTCTGCATCAGCGACGCAAGATCGGGGTCGGCGTTGATTCGATCGGCGAGCCGGTCGCGCGAGACCAGGGCATTGGGCATCGATGCGTTCACCGCGACGTCGGCGGTGCCACCACAGAAGTGCGAATAGGTCACGGAGGTCGTCAGCCCGGTGAAGTGCTGGTCGGGATTGACGTCCCAGTCGAACCGCGCCGAGCCCATCGAAATGTGGCAAGTGCGGCAGACGCCACCTACGACCTCTCGGTAGAACTTGGCGGCCCCGGGCTTGATCGCGTCATATGCCATCCAATCGACGGGGACGTACTGTTTGTCGAGGGTGATCGTCGCCGCGGTCGGATACCACTTGTCGATGAGGCGGGTCGTTGCCGGGTAGCCGCGGTTGTCGGTCGCCTTGACGAGCATGTTGAGATCGCGAAACGCCTGGCTCTGCTCGGACTCGGACAGGCCACCGCGGGCCGAGAAGAGGTAGTTTCCGGTATCGAACGGAAGGAAGCCGGCGCCGAGGTATGGCGACGCCAGAACGCGTTCGGCGAAACGACCGTTGTATTGGGTTCCGCCGTGACACGCGACGCACGCGCCGGGCATGTACTTCTCGCCGCGGCCATCGAGGTTGATCGAAGGGAGCAACGAGCCGTCCGGCGCGAAGGTCAGGAACTTGGTGAACGGCTTGTCGCCGTTGGCACCTGGAGAAACCGACCACTCCATCGCCACGCATGCGACCCGCTTCTGATCCGCCAACCCGATGTCGATCACCGCGTCGACCTCGCGCTGCGTCGAGCCTTCCGGCCCGGGGTGGTTGCAGACGACGAACGCGATATTGGTCGCGGAGGTCTGGGTTGCATACATCCGCCGCACGAGGTTCAGGTCCATGCGGTTGATGTAGACCGCGGCGACCTCGGTGTTGCCGCTGTCGTAGGGCTTGAACTTGTTGGCGCGCTTCCAGTCGTCGAGCGTAATCGGGGCTTGCATGTTGCCTTGCGTGTCGCAGCCGGCAACGGCGCCGATCGACTGGTAATACAGGCACGCGCTGAGCTTGGTGTCGTAGCCCTTGTAGGAAAGAAAGTGGTTCCAGCCCGGCAGGCCGTTCGACGTGCCGACCTCGGGCACGATCATCTGACCGCGTACGTTGCCTTCCGGCCCGTTCGCGACCATCTTGACGATCGACGGCCGTCCGTTCGCGATCTGGTGCGATACCTCTATCGGCGTGCCGTCGTATCCGAGCAGGTTGACCGACGGAGGCACTGTCACCGACCGGGTGTAGCCCTCGCAATTGATCTTCAGCTGATATTGACCCAGGGCCAAGGCCGCCGCATCGATCGCGTAGTCGCCGAACCGATTCACGCGTGTCGGCGGCGCTACCGGTGTCCCGTCCGACTGGATCAGTTGGACGGTCGCCGCCGTCAGGAGGCTGAAGAACTCACTCTGCGTGCCGCACACGGCGCCGTCGCCGAGTGCGACGTGCCCGTACACGCGCAGATTGCGCCCGCTCGGCAGGGGGGGTGCCACGCTGCGCACAGTGAGGATGTCGTCCTTCGCAACCTTCAATGTGTACGCAGTGGGTGCGTCGGCGACGAGGGAACCGCAGTCGCGCAGGGGCGCGCCCTGGGTCGTCGAACACTTGACGAGATACGTGTCGGCCGCAAGATCGGGCAGGCTCAATTCGCCGCCCAGGTCGGTGGCGCCGCTGAACACGACGACGCCGGCAAGCTCGAGCTGCACTTGCACGTCCGGCAGGTAGACGGTGCGCCGCACGGCTGTGCTTCCAGGGACGGCAAAGTTGAGCGCGTCTGCCGATGCGAATCGCAAGCGCCCCGCGCTCGACGCGGTGCTCGTGATCGTCGGGACGGCCCGGCTGATCTGGATACGAGGCGCTGCCACGGTGTCAAGCGCGTCGGTCGAGACTGCGTATTGCTGCTCGACGTATCCCCCCTTGCCGTCCGAGACCGTGACGTAGGCGAAGTGCAGCCCTGGACCGTCGGGCATCGTCCACACGGTTTCGGGCGAGTTGCGGTTCTCGACCGTGCCGGCCGTCACCCGCCACTGATACTGAAGGGCGTCACCGTCGATGTCGCTGGCGACGACCGTGAGGTACGTCTTGTTGGCGCCGCT
>JAYVVB010000473.1:0-9183 GCA_043787455.1 Rhizobacter sp. | reverse complement strand
ACCTTGCGCTGCGACTCGCCCGGCTCGACGACGACGATGCGCTCCGGCGGGTGGCCGGCGCCGACGAGCCCGCCGACGATCGCGCTCGCCATGTTGCCGCCACCGATGAACGCGATCGTGTGCATCGGCCCAGTGTAAGCAGCCGGGAAGGCCGCATCGCAGGCACGCACCTCGTCGCGTCGGCGCGGCATCATGGCGCCGTGCGCGGCCCATGCGCCGCCAGGAACGAGAGGTCGATATGCTCCTGAAGGGATCCTGCCATTGCGGCGCGGTGCGCTTTTCTGTCGATGCGCAGAGCCCCGTGCCGTTCATGCATTGCCACTGCTCGATCTGCCGCAAGACGGCAGGCAGCGGCGGCTTCGGCATCAACCTCGGCGCGCGCTCGGCCACGCTCAAGGTGCGCGGCGGGCAGCACCTCGGGCGCTATCACGCCTTGCTGCGCGAGCCGGGCAAGCGCGCGAGGCGATCGAAGGCCGAGCGGCGCTTCTGCCGCGAGTGCGGCAGCGCTCTCTGGCTCTACGACCCGCGCTGGCCCGAGCTCGTGCATCCGCACGCCTCGGCGATCGACACGCCGCTGCCCAAGCCCAAGGAGGTCGTCGAGGCCGCCCTTGCCTACGTGCCGGGCTGGGTCGACGTGCCTCGCGGCAAGGGTCACGTTCACTGCGAGCAATGGCCCGAGGAGTCGTTGGAGGAGTGGCACAGACGCCACCGCGTGCTCAGTCCTTAGCGCGGTCGCGGTCGCTCGCCGAAGATCGCGCTGCCGACGCGGATCAGCGTCGCGCCCTCGGCGATGGCCGCCTCGAGGTCGGCGCTCATGCCCATCGAGAGCGTGTCGAGCGCGAGGCCGTCGCGGCGTAGGGCCTCGAGCAGCTCGCGCAGCAGGCGGTGCGGCCGGCGCTGCGCCGCGAAGTCGCCGGCAGGCTCGGGGATTGCCATCAGCCCGCGCAAGGTCAATCGCGGCAGCTTCGCGACCGCATGGGCGAGCACCGCGACGTCGTCGGGCTGGACGCCGGCCTTGGTTGCCTCGGCGCTGATGTTGACCTGGAGGCAGACCGAGAGCGGCGCCATCGCCTCAGGCCGCTGCGCACTCAGCCGCTCGGCAATCTTCAGGCGATCGATCGAATGGACCCAGTCGAAGCGCTCGGCGACGACACGCGTCTTGTTGGTCTGGAGCGGCCCGATCAGATGCCACTCGGGCCGCGGCTCGAGCGCCTCGAGCGCCGCAAGCGCGTCGATCTTGTCGATTGCCTCCTGGACATAGTTCTCGCCGAAGCGGCGTTGCCCGGTCGCGTGCGCCTCGGCGACGTCCGCAGCGCCCCGGGTCTTGCTCACGGCGAGCAACGTGACGCTTTGCACGTCGCGTCCGGCGGCCGCACAAGCGCTTGCAATGCGCGCGTTCACTTGGGCGAGCTTGTCTGCGATCATTGCGCCTTGCCGCCCGGAGCAACGCGTTGCCCCGCGTCGTCGCGGCGCGATCCGGCACTCACTTCCTGAAGACCCATGGACATCACCCAGCTGCTGGCGTTTTCGGTCAAGAACAAGGCCTCCGACCTGCACCTCTCGGCCGGCCTGCCGCCGATGATCCGCGTTCACGGCGACGTCCGTCGCATCAATGTCGACCCGCTCGAGCATAAGCAGGTGCACGACATGGTGTACGACATCATGAACGACTCGCAGCGCAAGAACTACGAAGAGTCGCTCGAGTGCGACTTCTCGTTCGAGATCCAGGGCCTGGCGCGCTTTCGCGTCAACGCGTTCAACCAGAACCGCGGCGCCGGCGCCGTGTTCCGGACGATTCCATCGAAGATCCTGACGCTCGAGCAGCTCAACTGCCCGTCGATCTTCGCCGAGCTGTCGCTCAAGCCGCGCGGCATGGTGCTCTGCACCGGCCCGACTGGCTCGGGCAAGTCGACGACGCTGGCGGCGATGGTCAACCACCTGAACGAGAACGAGTTCGGTCACGTCCTCACGGTCGAGGACCCGATCGAGTTCGTGCACGAATCGAAGAAGTGCCTGATCAACCAGCGCGAGGTCGGGCCGCACACGCTGTCGTTTGCGAACGCGCTGCGTTCGGCGCTGCGCGAGGACCCCGACTGCATCTTGGTCGGCGAGATGCGCGACCTCGAGACGATCCGTCTCGCGCTCACCGCCGCGGAAACCGGCCACCTCGTGTTCGGCACGCTGCACACCTCGAGCGCGGCCAAGACCGTCGACCGGATCGTCGACGTCTTCCCGGCCGCCGAGAAGGAGATGGTGCGCTCGATGCTGTCGGAGTCGTTGATCGGGGTGATCTCGCAGACCCTGTGCAAGACCAAGGACGGCGCCGGCCGCGTCGCCGCGCACGAGATCATGCTCGGCACGGCAGCGATCCGCAACCTCATCCGCGAGAACAAGGTCGCGCAGATGTACTCGTCGATCCAGACCGGCAACAGCCTGGGCATGCAGACGCTCGACCAGAACCTCGCCGACCTTGTCCGGCGCAACATCGTGTCGCCCGCGGAAGCGCGCGGCAAGGCGAAATTCCCCGAGAATTTCCCCGGCTAAGCGGCAGCGAGGAGACCGAACATGGAACGCGACCAGGCATCGAAATTCGTCAACGACCTACTGCGCCTGATGGTGTCGCGCAACGGCTCCGACCTCTTCCTCACCGCCGACTTCCCGCCCGCGATCAAGGTCGATGGCAAGGTCACCAAGGTCTCGCCGCAGCCGCTCAACGGCCAGCACACGCTCGCCCTGACGCGTTCGATCATGAACGACAAGCAGGCAGCCGAGTTCGAGCGCACCAAGGAATGCAACTTCGCGGTCGCGCCGCAGGGCATCGGCCGCTTTCGCGTCAACGCCTTCGTCCAGCAGGGCAACGTCGGCCTGGTGATGCGGACGATCCCGCAGGTGATTCCGACGATCGACACGATGAACCTGCCGCACGTGCTGAAGGACATCGCCCTCGCCAAGCGCGGCCTGGTGATCTTCGTCGGCGCGACGGGCTCCGGGAAGAGCACGTCGCTGGCGGCGATGGTCGACCACCGCAACGAGAACTCGTTCGGTCACATCATCACGATCGAGGACCCGGTCGAGTTCGTGCACGCGCACAAGAACTGCATCATCACCCAGCGCGAGGTCGGCATCGACACCGACGACTGGGGCATCGCGCTGAAGAACTCGCTGCGCCAGGCGCCCGACGTGATTCTGATGGGCGAGATCCGCGACCGCGAGACGATGGAGCACGCCGTCGCCTTCGCCGAGACCGGTCACCTGTGCTTGGCGACGCTGCACGCCAACAGCGCCAATCAGGCGCTCGACCGGATCATCAACTTCTTCCCGGAAGAGCGGCGCGCGCAACTGCTGATGGACCTGTCGCTCAACCTGCGCTCGCTGATCTCGCAGCGTCTCTTGCCGCGCCAGGAGGGCAAGGGCCGGGTCGCGGCGGTTGAGGTCATGCTCAACACGCCGCTCATCTCCGACCTGATCTTCAAGGGCGAGGTCGCCGAGATCAAGGAGATCATGAAGCGCTCGCGCGAGCTCGGCATGCAGACCTTCGACCAGAGCCTGTTCGATCTCTACGAGAGCCAGGCCGTGACCTTCGAGGACGCGCTGCGCAACGCCGATTCGGTGAACGACCTGCGCCTGCAGATCAAGCTGCACAGCCAGCGCGCGCGCTCGAGCGACCTGAATGCCGGCACCGAGCATCTGCAGATCGTAAAGTAGGCCCCTGGGAGCCGGGCGCCGAAGCGTCCCGCTCCCCCCGCCGCTCACCACGACGGCCCTTCGGGGCCGCTCCTACTTTTCATCCAAGACCCGCCATGGCCACCAAGACCTACGACAAGATCCCTGCCCGCGACGTCGCCTTCCTCGGCCTCGGCGTCATGGGCGACCCGATGGCCGGCCACCTGGCTGCCGCCGGGCATCGCGTGACAGTCTATAACCGGACCACGGTGAAGTCGGCGGCCTGGGTTGCCAAGCACGGCGGCAAGAGCGCGGCGACGCCGGCCGAAGCGGCGCGAGGCGCCGAGATCGTGTTCTGCTGCGTCGGCAACGACGCCGACCTGCGCTCGGTGACCCTCGGGGCCGACGGCGCGTTCGCCGGCATGAAGGCCGGAACGATCTTCGTCGACCACACGACGGCGTCCGCAGCGGTCGCGCGCGAGCTCGCGGCCGAGGCGGCGAAGAAGGGACTGAAGTTCGTCGACGCGCCGGTCTCGGGCGGCAACCTCGGCGCCATCAATGGCGCGCTCACCGTCATGTGCGGCGGCGACGAAGCGGCGTTCGCCGGAGCCAAGCCGCTGGCCATGGCCTTCGCCAAGGCGATGACGTTGCTCGGCCCGAGCGGCTCGGGCCAACTCGCCAAGATGGTCAACCAAATCGCGATCGCCGGACTCGTCCAGGGCCTGTCGGAAGCAATCGCGTTCGGCGAGCGCTCCGGCCTCGACATGAAGGCCGTGCTCGAGGTGATCGGCAAGGGCGCAGCGCAGAGCTGGCAGATGGACAACCGCGGCCCGACGATGATCGAGGGCAAGTTCGACTTCGGTTTCGCCGTCGACTGGATGAGGAAGGACCTCGGCATCGCCCTCGAAGAAGCGCGCCTCAACGGCGCGCGCCTGCCGGTGACGGCGCTCGTCGACCAGTTCTACGCCGACATCCAGGCCCAAGGCGGCAAGCGCAACGACACCTCGAGCCTGATCAAGCGCCTTCGCTAGAGCGAGCGGGCGCGGCCCGACACCCGCAGCTCGTGCGGATCAGGGCGCGCTGGCCGGCTTGGCCAGCATCTTCGGCTGGGTGTTCGCCAGATCCGACTCGGTCAGGATCTCGAACACGCGAACGACCTTGACGACACCGCTCACGCCCCGCGCGACCTCGCTCGCGCGCGTGGCCTCGCGCTCGGTGACGCGGCCCATCAGGTAGACGACGCCGCGGTGCGTCACGACCTTGATCGAGTTCGCCAAGAGATCCTTGGCGTCGACGAGGCTGGCCTTGACCTTGGCGGTAACGAAGGCGTCCTTGGTCTTCTCGCTGAAAGTGTTGGCCGGCCCGACGCTCAGCTCGTTGACGACCGAGAGCACGTTGTCGATGCGCGCGACCGTCTGCTCGGCGGTCGTCTTGTCTGCCTCGTTCGGGACCTCGCCGGTGAGCAGCACCATGCGGTTGTAGCTCGTGGTGTTGACGCGCGCGCGGTCGTCGGGGAAAGCCTCGCCCATGCGGCCCTTGGCCTTCAGCTCGATGACCTCGTCGTCGACCTGCGAGCCCGAAGTGCGGCGATCGGTCGCGACCATCGCACCGCCGACGACGGCACCGCCGATGACGACGGCGGCGCAGCCCGTGAGCACCGAAGCCGCCAGCGCCAGGGAGGTGAGCGCGCCGATGCGCGCGTGCGGAGGGAGAATCCGGGTCATGTGTTTTCCTGTTCGCCGAGCAGTTGCAGGTCGACCGCATCGCACAGGCAGTGCAGCACAAGGAGGTGCACCTCCTGAATACGAGCGGTGCGCTCGTGCGGTACGCAGATGTGGACGTCGGTCTCGGTAAGCCGCTCGCCGATCTTTCCGCCGGTGTTGCCGGTGAGGGCGACGACGGTCATGTCCTTGGCGCGCGCCGCGGCGATCGCCGCGAGCACGTTGGCCGAGTTGCCGCTGGTCGACATCGCCAGCAGCACGTCGCCCGGCGCGCCGAGCGCCTGGACCTGCTTGGCGAAGACGACTTCGTAGCCGTAGTCGTTGCCGACCGCGGTGAGGATCGAGGTGTCGACGGTGAGGGCGATGGCCGCGAGGCCGGGACGCTCGCGCTCGAACCGGCCGACGAACTCGGCAGCGAAATGCTGGGCATCGGCGGCCGATCCGCCGTTGCCGCAGGCGAGCACCTTGCCGCCGGACGTGATGCAGCCGACGATCGCGCTGACCGCGTCGGCAATCGGCTTGGAGAGAACTTCGGCGGCCGCGTATTTGAGGTCGGCGCTGTCGAAAAACTGCTGCTGGATGCGTTGTTCGAGCATGGTCGCCGATGATATGACAGGCTCTTTGTCAAAGGTCCCGCCGGATCAGGAGGCGTCGAATGCGGCGCGCAGCCACTCGATGCGCTCGCCGTCGACGGCGACGACGTCGAATCGGCACGGCGGCGGACGCGATTGCCTGCACAGGAAATGCATCGCCGCGAAGACGATGCGCCGGCGCTTAGCCGCATCGATGCTCGCGGCCGCGCCGCCGAAGCGGCCGTCGCGCCGCGCCCGGACCTCGACGAAGACGAGCGTGCCATCGCGGTCGCGCATGACGAGGTCGACCTCGCCGCCCTTGGCGCGCGGCCCGCGCGCGACCCGATAATTGCGCTGCACCAGCACCAGCCCGGCCCGGGTCAGGTGGGCGAGCGCCCTCGCTTCGGCAGCGTCGCCGAGCGCTTTCGTCGTGGCCGGGGTCGTCGCCATGAGCTGTCAGAGGGAGGGCGAAGCCTGTGCCGGATGGATCGAAGCTCGTCGAAGCCGCGGCCCTGGCCGCCGGCGCCCAGCAGTATCCCGCGGCCACGCTCTACGTCGTCGCGACGCCGATCGGCAACCTCGCCGACCTGACCCTGCGCGCGCTGCACGTGCTCGCGCTCGTCGATGCCATAGCCTGCGAGGACACGCGCCACAGCGCCACGCTGCTGCGTCACTTCGGGATCGTCAAGCCGCTCGTCGCCGTGCACGAGCACAACGAGCGAAGCGCGGCCGAGACAATCATCGAGCGGCTCGGGCGCGGCGAGCGCGTCGGCTATGTCAGCGATGCGGGAACGCCCGCGGTGAGCGACCCGGGCGCCGGGCTCGTCGCAGCCGTGCGCGCGGCGGGCCATCGCGTCATGCCCGTGCCGGGCGCGAGCAGCGCGCTCGCTGCGCTCAGCGCCGCCGGCGACACCGCGTCGGCCGGCTTCTCGTTCGTCGGCTTCCTCGCCGCGCGTGGCGCCGAGCGAGCGCGCCTATTGGCCGAGGCGGCACGCCATGCGTCGACGCAAATCTTGTTCGAGGCGCCGCACCGGATCGAAGCCCTCGCCGGCGAGCTCGCCGCGAGCTGTCCGAAGCGCACAACGACGATCTGCCGCGAGCTGACCAAGCAGTTCGAGTCGATCGCGACGATGCCGGCGCGCGATCTGCCCGACTGGCTCGGCGCGGAAGCGAACCGGTCGCGCGGCGAATTCGTGATCGTCCTGCATGCGCTGCCGGTGCTCGCTGCGCACGGGGCGGTTGACGACCACGACGCACTGCTCGCGCCGCTGCTCGCGGCCTTGCCGCTGAAGCAGGCGGTGAGGCTGGCCGCCGAGATCGGCGGCGCGCCGCGCAACCTGCTTTACGCGCGCGCGCTCGAACTCAAGAGCCGGGCGCCGCCGGACGGCGACGCCGCGGCCTGAAGCCGCGGCAAGGGGACTTACGGCTTCGGCGCGACTTGCGCGTCGTGCTTTTGCGCGTAGATGCTCTTGCTCGCACGGTCCTGCATGCGGTGCAGCTGGCCGCGCTCCTTCTTCGTGACGTTGCCGTCGGCCTTGTCCTTGGCTTCGACGGCGGCGACGCGCGCCTGCTGCTTGTCGAGGCGGTTGGTCTCGCGGGCGGTGAGCTGGCCCGATGCGACGCCGGCGTCGATACGCTTTTGCTGGTTGGCTTCGCGCTGGTCGACGCGCGACGTGCCCGGAGCGGTCGCTTGCGCGAGCGCGCCGATCGAGGCGATGGCCAGCGTGACGCCGGTGACGAGGGTGGTGAGCTTGTTCATGGTGTGGTCCCGTTGAGTTGTCGTTGAATCGAAAGTTGGGTTGCGAGTCCCGCCTGTCTACAACGGCGCGCCGGAAAGACCGCCGACGCCCATGCCGTAAAGATCTGTGAAAGACTGCGTGCCTGCATTTCCGCACCTGCCGACCGGAGCTCTCCCCATGATTTCGCGCGAACCCACGATCGAGCGTCTGGCCATCGCGCGCTCGCTGCTGCTCGAGCCCTTCGGCCTCGACGAGGCCAAGCTCACAGCAGCGCTGGCGACGATCGCCACCCATCGCATCGACGACGCTGATCTCTACTTCCAGTACACCCGCAGCGAAGGCTGGAGCCTCGAGGAAGGCATCGTCAAGAGCGGCAGCTTCGGCATCGACCAGGGCGTCGGCGTGCGCGCGGTCGCGGGCGAGAAGACGGCCTTCGCCTATTCCGACGACATCTCCGAAGCGGCGCTGCTCGACGCGGCGCGCACCGTGCGCACGATCGCCGCTTCGGGACAGAGTCGGCGAGTGAAGGTCGGCGGTGCGCGCTCGTCGCTCGCGTCGAGCCGCGTGCTCTATGCGCCGATGGACCCGATCGCGACGCTCGACAGCACGCAGAAGGTCGCGCTGCTCGAGAAGGTCGAGCAGCGCGCGCGCAAGAAGGATCCGCGCATCGTCCAGGTGATGGCGGGCTTGGCCGCCGAGTACGACGTCGTGCTGGTCGCGCGCGCCGACGGCACGATCGCCGCCGACGTGCGGCCGCTCGTGCGGCTCTCGCTCACCGTCATCGCCGAGCAGACCAAGGACGGCGTCGTGCGGCGCGAGACCGGCAGCGGCGGCGGTGGCGGTCGCTTTGGCCTCGGCTATTTTCAAGACGACGTGATCGAGGAGTACGTGAGCGCCGCCGTCAACGCCGCGCTCACCAACCTCGAGGCGCGGCCGGCGAAGGCCGGACTGATGAGCGTCGTCCTCGGCCCGGGCTGGCCCGGCGTGCTGCTGCACGAGGCGATCGGCCACGGCCTCGAGGGCGACTTCAATCGCAAGGGTGCGAGCGCCTTCACCGGCCGCATCGGCCAGCGCGTCGCGGCCAAGGGCGTGACCGTGCTCGACGACGGCACGCTCCCCGACCGGCGCGGCTCGCTCAACGTCGACGACGAAGGCAACGCGACGCAGAGGAACGTGCTGATCGAGGACGGCATCCTTAAGGGCTACATCCAGGACTCGATGAACGCCCGCCTGATGAAGGTCGCGCCCACCGGCAACGGCCGGCGCGAGAGCTACGCCGCAGTGCCGATGCCGCGCATGACCAACACCTACATGCTCTCGGGCGACAAGACCAAGGAAGAGATCCTCGCCGGCCTGAAGCGCGGTCTCTACGCCACCAACTTCGGCGGCGGCCAGGTCGACATCACCAGCGGCAAGTTCGTGTTCTCGGCGAGCGAGGCGTTCTGGGTCGAGAACGGCAAGATCCAGTACCCGGTGAAGGGCGCGACC
>JAYVVB010000472.1:0-5024 GCA_043787455.1 Rhizobacter sp. | reverse complement strand
GGTCTCCTTTTCGATTCGGCCGCGACCGTGCTCCAGGTCGAGCCCGACGGCGGCCTGCTCGCGCGCTTTCGCACCATCGGCGTCGCCGGCGCGCATCCGGCAGGGAGCGAGTGCGCCTTCGAGGTCCGCGGCTTCGTCGGTCGCCCGGCATTCTCCGAGGATCCGGTCACCGGCAGCCTCAACGCCGGGCTCGCCGAGTGGCTGATCACGAGCGGCCGCGCGCCCGATCGCTACGTCGCGGCGCAGGGAACGCGCCTCGGCCGCGCCGGGCGCGTCCGCATCGCGCGCGAGGACTCGACGATCTGGGTCGGCGGCCAGACCGTCACCTGCATCCGCGGCGACGTCGACCTGTGAGCGAGGCCGCGGCGCCGGCCGCAAGGCACATCGAGCTCGATCATCTCGTCGTTGCCTGCCGCACGCTCGACGCCGGTCGCGCCTGGTGCGAAGCCGTCTTCGGCACGGCGCCGGCGCCGGGCGGCCGTCACGCGCTCATGGGAACGCACAACCTGCTGCTCGCGGTGTCGTCGCCGCGTTTCCCGCGCGCGTACATCGAGCTCATCGCGATCGATCCCGAAGCGCCGGCGCCCTCTTGGCTGCGATGGTTCGATCTCGATCAGGCCGCTCTCCAGGCGCACATCGCGTCTGCGCCGAAGCTCGTCCACTGGGTCGCGCGTACCACCGACATCGATGCCGCGGTCGCCGTCGTGCGCAACGCCGGCTTCGATCCCGGTGCGGTCGTCGACGCCGAGCGCATGACTGCGGGCGGCCCGCTGCGCTGGCGCATCGCCATTGCCGCCGGCGGGATTCGCCACGCCGAAGGCGCAGTGCCGCTCCTCATCGAATGGGGCGACGCGCATCCTGCCGACGACCTGCCGCGCAGCGGCGTCGAGCTCCGGTCCGCGGCCGCGAGAGGGATCGCACCGGAGCTCGCCGCCGTGCTCGGTCTCGACGCGCCCGACGGCGCGGCCGCTGCGCCGCTCGTCGCCGAGCTGATGGCGCCGCGCGGCGCCGTGACGCTGATCAGCGCCTGAAGCTCCAGGCCCTGGCTAGACTGCGCCAAGCCGCGGAGGCCGACGGGTCGGTGAGGCGAACGAGCGCGAGGTAGCGCTGGATCACGACCCCCATCGAGACGAGCACGAGCGCGATCAGCGTGCCCGCGACGACGATGAGGGCGCGCGCCGGCTTGGACTTGTAGTCTGGCGGCACGGCGACGTCGACCTGCTGCAGGGCGGGGCCTTCCTTGGCCTCGTCGAGTTTGGCGATCTCGTACTGGCGCACCATGCTCTCGAGGATCGTTTCCTGTAGCTTCAGCTCGCGCCGGGCACGCACGTAGTCGACGGCGGCCTCCGGAAGCTTGCCGACCGGCATGTCGACGGCGCTGCCCGGCGCGCCGCCCTGGGCCGACTCCATGCGAGCGAGTTCGCTGCGCAGCGCGCGCAGCTCCGAGCTGAGCTGCATCACGGCCGGGTTCTGATCGGTGGCCGATGTGCGCAGCACCTTCAGCTGCACTTCGCGCTCGGTGATCTGCGCCCGCACCAGGGCCGCGCCCGTGATCAGCGCCTCGGCCTGCTTGTCGAGGACGATCACACCCGACTTCTCCTGCACCGCTTGCAGCGACTGCTCGGCCTTGACCAGATTGTTCTTCGTCTCCTGCAGCTGTTTCTCGAAGAAGGCGCGGCGCAGCTGCGCCTCCGAGACCGCCAGTCGCGCGAGGAGCTTGGTGACTTCGCCCTCGTGCGCGTTGGCAACGTCGGCAGCGAACTTCGCGTCCTTGTCGTCGACCTCGACGAGGATGACGCCGCTTTTCTTGTCCGACGTGACGCGGATGTAGTTGGGCAGCGTCTTGCGCAAAACCTCGTAGCTGGCGACGTCGTAGTGGCTCTTCAGGTCGAAGCGATCGGCGAGCGCGCGTTGCACCGAGTCGCTCTTCAAGAGCGCGACGTAGAGCTCGTCGGGCGACTTCGCGGCGATGCTGCCGGCCAGGCCGCCGAGCGAGCCGAGCGCGGCGAGCGCGGCGGCCGAGCCGCTCTGCTGCTGCGAACCGGGCGCGAGGAAAGTCGTGCGCGCGGTGTAAATCGGCGGCAGCAGCATCGCCGCGATGATCGACGCGAGCGCAGCGAGGATCGTCACCGACAAAATCAGCACCTTTTTCTCGCCCAGCCAGGCGAGCATGTCGGTGAGCGCCACGCCGGGCTCGTCGACCGGGTCGTCGTAGAGCGCTTGTGCGGCCGCCAGCGGCGTGGTCGAGTCGGCGCTGAGCATGGCGTCGATCACCTGTTGATCGAGTGGATGGCGGCGATGCCGATGCCGAAGCCCGAGATGATCTGCGCGAAGTCCTTGAGGTTGCGCACGACGACGCGCCCCCAGGTCTCGAAGTCGAGCTGGTTCGGCACGACCAGCGCATCGCCCGGCTGCAGCGGCACCGACTCGAGGCCGCCGCGGCCGAAGAAGCCGCGCCGGTCGGACGAGCTGTTGACGGTGCCGTCGGCACGCAGGATGAACATGTTGGAGATGTCGGCGGCTTCGTCGGTGCCGGCCAGGCGCAGGTAGTCGCCGGCCGTGCGGCCCGGCTTCCACACGAATGCGTTGCTGTTGACGACGGCGCCGGCGACGGTGACGAAGCCCGGCCGCGGCGGCACGCTGATGCGGTCGCCGTGCTCGAGCGGCAGGTCGGGCAGGCCGTCGATCGAACGCGTCTCGGGCATCAGCTCGAGCGCGATGCGGCCGTTCGGGACGATGCGCGACAGGCGCGAGAGCTGGGCCTGCGTCGCGGCGTTGCTGACTGCCGTGGTCGTGGCCGCGCCAGCCGGGTCGTCGCGCCTGTTCGCCGCATCGCGCGCCGCCTGCACCGCCGAGAGAGATTCGAGCCGGGCGATGGCGGTCGTGAGGTTCTCGCGCTGACGCGCGCGCGTTTCCTCGCGACTCAGGTCGAGCCCGTAGACGTAGGCCTGCGGCGTGAAGCCGCCGGCGCGAGCGATCAGCTCGCGCAGCGTCTCGCCGGCCTGCAGCTGGTAGATCCCCGGCGCGTTCACTTCGCCTTCGAGCGCGACGAGGCGCGTCTGGCGCGCCACCGGCACGCGCACGTCCTTCTGGCTGTAGACCGTGACCACGTCGCCGGGCGCGAGCGCGATGTTGTTCGCATCGTCCTTTTGCAGCACGGCCTTGCCGAGGTTGAAGGGGATGACCTGGGTGGCGAGGTCGGGCGTCAGCCGCTCGACCGTCGCGTAGTCCCAGTTGAGCTCGTCGAAGAGCGAGGCCGGCGTCTTGCGCGAGCGGGCGACGGCGAGGCGATCGTCGTCGCGAGCGCTGCGGTCGGTGCGCGTCAGATCGGTCGTGGTGTTCCGGTCGGTCGTGGTGTTCCGGTCGGCATCGGCGCGGCTGTCGTTCAGGCCGGTGTCGGGACCGCCGACACTGTTCCGGGTGACGGTCGCCATCCGGCTCGCGCGCATCGTTCGTGCGCTCGCATCGCTGGCGTCGTTCGTGCGCAGGCGCTCGTCGTCGTCCTCGATTACCTGCACCAGCAGGTTCTTGCGCCGATAGAAGTCGGGCGTGATGAGCGCATCGCGGTCGGGGATCAGGTCGCGGATGCGCATGCCCGGGGTGAACGGATAGCGCAACGGCTGGGCGACGTGGCCTTTCAGCGTCACCGCGTTCGCGAACTGCGGCGAGATCGCGAGCAGCGTCAGCACGTCGCCGTCGCGCAGCGCCTTCTGCTGTCCCGCGGCATCGAGCTGGAAGGTCTCGACGAAGCGCTTGGCGAGCGGCTCGGCCGGGTCGATGCGCTCGAGCTGGACGCGATTCGCGTTGGCGAGCACCGGTGCGCCGCCGGCGTAACGCAGCACGTCCTTCAGCGGCTCCTGCGCGCTCTTCAGCTCGTAGATCGCAGGCGTGTCGATCGAGCCTGTGATCGCGACGCGCGGCCCGGCCGGCTGGAAGACAACGACGTCGCCGGCGGCGAGCTGCACGTCCTTGGACTTGTCGCCCTGGACCAGGAAGTCGTAGACGTCGAGCTCGGAGATCACCTTGCCGTCGCGGCGCAGCAGGATCTTCCTCATCGACCCGGCCGAGCCCGGCCCGCCCGCCGCAACCACCGCCGAGAGCAGCGTCGACTGGCTCGACAGCGTGACCACGCCCGGCCGCTGCGCCGGGCCGACGATGAAAACGCGGAGGCCGCGCAGCTGGCCGAGCGAGACGCTCAGGTCGAAGTTGTTGTAGAGGCGCGCGATCTGCGCGCGCAGGTTCTTCTCGAGGTCGGCGGCCTTGACGCCGGCCACGTTGAAGCTGCCGACCTTGGGCAGGTTGAGCATGCCGTTGCGATCGACTGTGCTGCGGTAGTCGACATCGATCGCGCCCCAGGCCCGGGTGACGATCTCGTCGCCCGGGCCGATCGTGTAGTCGGCCGAGACCGGCACGTTGTCGAGCGACTGGAAGGTGTCGGCGGCGTCGGTGAAGAAGGGCGCGCCGAAGATCGGCAGCATCCGGCCCGTCGCGCCTTCGACGAAGCGCTGGAACTCGTTCGGCTTGGGCGGCGGCGCCGGCTCGGTGCGGCGCGGGAAGGCATCGCCGGGATCGCGGCCGTTGCGCGGGTTGTTGCCGGTGCCGTTGTTGATGTTGTTGATGTTGCCGTTGGCGCCGGGGCCGGGGCCGGTGTTGCCGCGGTTTTGCGCATTCGGCACGTTGCCAGTTGCGCCGTTGCCTTGCGTGCCCTGCGGCACGGTGCGTGGCGGATAGCCGGGCGCGTTGAACGTGCCGCCGACGTCGGGCTCTTCGGCCGCCAACGCGGGCAGCCCGACCGCAAGCAGTGACAGCGCGAGGAAGATGCGCGACGCGACGGATCGGCGCGCCGAAGAGGGGAACAGCAACGAAATCATTGGGGCGGGGGTGCCGCGCTTCGGGCGGCGGCGCGAAGCGCGCTATTCAGGCGGGCCGATGGTAGCGTCACTGCGAAGCCCCCGGATTCGGGCACGGTTGCGGTTATTGTCGCGATCCGAACAGCAAGGACGCCGCACCTCCATCGCCATGTC
>JAYVVB010000471.1:0-4197 GCA_043787455.1 Rhizobacter sp. | reverse complement strand
CTCGACCTCGGCACCGGCACCGGCCTGGTCGCACGCGAGCTCGCGCGGCGCGGCGCGATCGTCAGCGGCATCGACGTCGCCGCTGGGCAGATCGAGGCGGCGCGACGCGGCGCCGACGACGAAGGGCTCGCCGTCGACTTCGTCGTCGCCCCGGCTGAGGCCTGCCCGTTCGCCGATGCGAGCTTCGACGTCGTCACCGCGAGCCAATGCTGGATGTACTTCGACGTCGAGCGCACGCTCGCCGAGGTCCGGCGCGTGCTGAAGTCGGGTGGCGTGCTCGTCACGACCCACTTCAGCTGGCTGCCGCGCGTCAACGCGATCGCGCGCGCCAGCGAGGCGCTGGTCCTGCAGGCGAACCCCGCCTGGCAGGGCGGCGACTGGGATGGCCGCATTCCGTCGGCGCCGAAGGGCACGGACGGCCGGGCGAGCGTGCGGGCTATGTTCTGGTTCGACGCCGACGTGCCCTTCACCCGCGCGAGCTGGCGCGGCCGGATGCGCACCTGCCGCGGCGTCGGCGCGACCCTGGGCCAAGTGCAGGTCGACGCCTTCGATGCCGCGCTGGCGTCCTGGCTCGACGCGCACGCGGCGCCGGAGTTCGCCGTCCGCCACCGCGTCGACGCCCACGTCTTGCACCCGTGGCCCGAGAAACTGTGACCGGCGCGTAGAAAGGTTTTTCGGCCCGCGCCGACTGATCGTCACCCTTTCGAGGAGACTTCGCATCATGACCCGTCGCCCCTTTTTCGCTCTCCTCTGCGCCGTCGGCCTCGCGCCGCGCATCGCCTCGTCGCAGACTCCGGGGACCTCGAAGATCGAACCGGTGAAGCTCTCGGATGCCGAATGGAAGCAGCGCCTGACGCCCGCCGCCTACGACGTGCTGCGTCACGAAGGCACCGAGTACCCGGGCACCAGCCCGCTCAACAACGAGCACCGCAAGGGCAAGTTCTTCTGCGCCGGCTGCGACCTCGCGCTCTTCACGTCGGAGACCAAGTTCGACAGCGGCACGGGTTGGCCGAGCTTCTACGCGGCGTTGCCCGGCGCGGTCACGACCAAGACCGACGTGAAGATGATAGTCCCGCGAACCGAGTATCACTGCGTGCGTTGCGGCGGCCACCAGGGCCACATTTTCGACGACGGCCCGGCGCCGACGGGCAAGCGCTACTGCAACAACGGCGTCGCGCTGA
The DNA here is from genome assembly GCA_043787455.1 of Rhizobacter sp. GTDB lineage: Bacteria > Pseudomonadota > Gammaproteobacteria > Burkholderiales > Burkholderiaceae_C > Schlegelella_A. The sequence continues at coordinate 3,016 of JAYVVB010000471.1, read as the reverse complement.
AGTTCGTCGCCTCGTAGCCCGAGGCTCGCGGGCCTCGGGTCCTGACCGAGGAAAGGGCGGCGCATAGCCCGCCTCGGCAGCGAGAAGCGCTTCGCGATGTCGCCGACCGCAGAGACAATCGGGCGTGTCGACGCCGGCCCCCACGGAACCGAGCGTCCTGAGCGAGAACGGGACGAGCTTCACCAGCCGGCTCGGGCCCGGCCTCATCACCGGCGCCGCCGACGACGACCCGAGCGGCATCGCCACCTATTCGCAGGCCGGCGCGCAGTTCCGCTTCGCCCTCGTCTGGACGCTCTTCCTGACGACGCCGCTGATGATCGGCATCCAGATGCTGTCGGCACGGATCGGCTTCGTCACCCACGACGGCCTCGCCACCAACATCGGCAAGATGTGCCCGCGCTGGTTCACGGTGTCGCTGATCGGCCTCCTGGTCACCGCCAACACGATCAACATCGCCGCCGACGTCGGCGCCATGGCCGAGGCCGTCAAGCTTCTCGCCGGCGGGCCGCAGCCGCTCTACGTCGTGTTCTTCGGTGCCCTGTGCATCGCCACCCAGATCTACTTCTCGTACGAGCGCTCGGTGCGCGTGCTCAAGTGGCTGACACTCGCCCTCTTCGCCTACGTCGCCGTGATCCTGAGCGTCTCGGTGCCGTGGAAGCAGGCGATCACCGAGTCGCTGCAACCGTCGCGTTACTTTCCGCCCGGCGTTTCCGCCAAGGAATACGCGGCGATGGTCGTCGCCGTGCTCGGCACGACGATCAGCCCCTACCTGTTCTTCTGGCAGGCGTCGCAGGAGGTCGAGGACAACCATCGCCGGCCGAACGCGGTGGCCCTGCACGAGCACCCGGAATACGTCACCGAGCACTTGTCGCGGATCAAGCAGGACACGATCGTCGGCATGGGCTTCTCGAACGCGATCGCCCTGTGCATCGTCGTCGCCACCGCGGTCACGCTGAACCAGCACGGCATCACCAATATCCAGACCTCGGCGCAGGCCGCCGAAGCGCTGCGCCCCGTCGCCGGCGAGTTCGCGTTCGCGGTGTTCGCAATGGGCATCATCGGCACCGGCCTCCTCGCCGTGCCGGTGCTCGCCGGCTCCGCAGCGTACGCGGTGAGCGAGCTCTTCGGCTGGCGCCGCGGCCTCTCGCACGGCTTTCGCGAGGCACGCGGCTTCTACTTCATCATCATCGCCGCCACCGGCATCGGCACGGCGATGGGCGCGTTCGAGCTCGACCCGATCAAGGCGCTCGTCTGGAGCGCGATCGTCAACGGCGTGATCTCGGTGCCGATCATGGTCGTGCTGATGCTCATCGGCCAGTCGAAGGCGCTGATGGGCAACTACACCATCACGTCGCGCCACCGGTTCTTCGGCTGGGCCGCGACGCTGGTGATGGGTGTCGCCGTCGCGGTGATGTTCTGGACCAGCGTCTAGCAGGCTGTCGACGGCAAGCGCGGACTCAGCCTCCGGGCTGCTTCGCGCCGCGCCTCTCCTTCGCGAAAGCGGCGATGTCGGCGAGCGAGATCGAGCCGGAGTGGGTCTTGTCGATCTCGTCGAAGTGCTTGTAGACCATGGGCATGCCGGCCTGCGCTTCTTCCTTCGTGAGTCGGCCGTCGCCGTTCTTGTCGGCGGCGGCGAAGCGCTTTTGCAGCTCTCCGGCCCGGCCGCCGCCACGGCCGGCGTCTTGAGCGAGCGCGCTGCCAGCCGCGGCCACGAGCGTCAGGGCCAAGGCGAGAGTTCGGGTCGGGGTCATGGTGAGGAAAGGCTCTCCACTGTCGCGCCGCGATGTTGCCACCGCGTTTCTGTTGCGCGCGATCGCGTGAACGGCGCGCATGCCCGAGCGGCACATCGACTTGTTTACGCTGCACCCGGGCCGATCGGCGGAGTGCCTACACTTCGGCCGTGCACGGCCTGGTCACGAGCCGGCTCCGTGGCAGCCAGCATCCTCTTACCGGAGTGAAACGATGAATGCACCCTTGCCCGAAGACATCCGCAAGGCGCTCGAGAGCGTCACGCTCGACGACAAGTACGCCCTCGAGACCGGCCGCGCTTTCATGAGCGGCGTCCAGGCTCTCGTGCGCCTGCCGATGCTGCAGAGGAAGCGCGACGCGATGTTCGGCCTCAACACCGCTGGCTTCGTGAGCGGCTACCGCGGCTCGCCGCTCGGCGGCTACGACCAGGCGCTGTGGGCGGCGAAGAAGCACCTTGCGGCGCAAAACATCGTCTTCCAGCCCGGCGTCAACGAAGAGCTCGGCGCGACCGCGGTCTGGGGCACGCAGCAGCTCGACCTCTATCCGCGGACCAACACGTACGACGGAGTGTTCGGCATCTGGGACGGCAAGGGTCCGGGGGTCGACCGCTGCTCCGACGTCTTCAAGCACGCCAACATGGCGGGCACCTCGAAGCTCGGGGGCGTGATCGCGATCGCCGGCGACGATCACATCGCCAAGAGCTCGACCGCGGCGCATCAGAGCGACCACATCTTCAAGGCCTGCGGCCTGCCGGTCTTCTTCCCGTCGAGCGTGCAGGACATCCTCGACATGGGCCTGCACGCGTTCGCGATGAGCCGGTTCGCGGGCGTGTGGTCTTCGATGAAGACGATCCAGGAGATCGTCGAGTCGTCGTCGAGCATCTCGGTCGACCCCGACCGCGTGAAGATCATCCTGCCGGAAGACTTCGTGATGCCTGAGGGCGGCCTGCATATGCGCTGGCCTGATGGTGCGCTCGATCAAGAAGCGCGGCTGATGGATTACAAGTGGTACGCCGCGCTCGCCTACGTGCGCGCGAACCGGCTGAACCACAACGTCGTCGCCGGCCCGAACGACCGCTACGGCATCATCGCCAGCGGCAAGGCCTACAACGACACGCGCCAGGCGCTGCAGGATCTCGGCCTCGACGACGAGACCTGCCGCCGCGTCGGCATCCGCGTGCACAAGGTCAACGTGGTCTGGCCGCTCGAGGCGACGATCACGCGCGACTTCGCCGAGGGCCTGCAGGAGATCCTCGTCGTCGAGGAGA
>JAYVVB010000470.1:0-6097 GCA_043787455.1 Rhizobacter sp. | reverse complement strand
GGCCGGAGCCGCCGCCGGTGACGAGCGCGCGCCGGCCCGAGAGATTGAAAGGCGCCGGCGCTGTCATTTCATCTCGGGCACGGGCGAGGGCAGGGGGCGACCGGCGAAATGCGCCTGCAGGTTGCCGAAGGCGAGGTCGGCCATCGCCTGTCGCGTCTGCCAGGTCGCGCTGCCGATGTGCGGCGTGAGGACGACGTTGTCGAGCGCGAGCAGCTCCTTCGGCACGTTGGGTTCGCTCTCGAACACGTCGAGGCCCGCGCCCGCGATCGCGCCGCTCTGCAGCGCTGCGACGAGCGCCTGCTCGTCGACGACCGAGCCGCGGGCGACGTTGATCAGGTAGCCCTTCTGGCCGAGCGCGGCGAGGACCTTGGCGTCGATGAGCTTGCTCGTGCCGCCGCCGCCGGGCGTGATGACGACGAGGAAATCGACCTCGGCCGCGAGCGCTTCGGCGCTCGCGAAGTACGGGTAGGACGCGTCGGCCTTGGCACTGCGCGAGGTGTACGCGATCGACATGCCGAAGGCCTCGGCGCGCTTCGCGATCGCCAGGCCGATCCGGCCGAGGCCGACGATGCCCAGACGCGCGCCGCTCATCTTGCGCGCGAGCGGCATCGGCCCTTTCAGCCACTGGGCGCTCCTCACGTAACCGTCGGCTTCGACGAGCCGGCGCGAGACGGCGAGCATGAGCGCGAGCGCCAGGTCGGCGACCTCGTCGTTGAGGACGTTGGGCGTGTGCGTGACCGAGATGCCGCGCTCGCGCGCGGCAGCGACGTCGACGCCGTCGTAGCCGACTCCGAAGACCGAGATCATCTCGAGCGCCGGCAGCTGTGCGATGAGCTCGCGCGGCACTTTCGATTCGCCGCTCGCGGCGATGGCGCGGATCCGCGGCGCGATCGCGGCGAACGCCGCCGGGTCTTCCAGGTGGGTGCGATCGTGGACACGATAGGCGCCGCGCAGCGCCTGCATCATCGGCGGCCAGAGGCGCGCCGCGGTGAGCACTTCGGGCGCATCGGCAGGTGCCGTCGCGGGCGGGGTCGATGAAGCTTCGGGCATCGCGGGGTCCTCGTTCACATGCCGACGTAGTTCGGCCCGCCGCCGCCTTCGGGCGGGATCCAGACGATGTTCTGGGTCGGGTCCTTGATGTCGCAGGTCTTGCAGTGAACGCAGTTCTGGGCGTTGATCTGCAGGCGCTCGGTGCCGTTGTCGTCGACGAACTCGTAGACCCCGGCCGGACAGTAGCGGCTCTCGGGACCGGCATATTTCGCGAGGTTGATCCGCACCGGCACGGTCGCGTCCTTCAGCGTCAGATGCGGCGGCTGGTCCTCGGCGTGGTTGGTGTTGCTGACGAAGACGCTCGAGAGGCGATCGAAGCTGAGCTTGCCGTCGGGCTTGGGATAGACGATCGGCTTGCACTCGGCGGCCGGCCTCAGGTAGAGGTGATCGGCAAGCTTGCGATGGATCGTCCACGGCGGCGACTTGATGCCCAGGCGCGGCAGCAGCCATTGCTCGATGCCGATCATGATCGAGGCGATCAGGAAGCCCTTCTTGAACCACTGCTTGAAGTTGCGCGAGCGATCGAGCTCGGCGCGCAGCCAGCTCTTCTCGAATGCCGCCGGATAGGCGACGAGCTCGTCGTGCTGTCGTCCCGCGACGAGCGCGTCGAACGCGGCCTCGGCCGCGAGCATCCCGGTCTTGATGGCGGCGTGGCTGCCCTTGATGCGGCTCGCGTTGAGGTATCCGGCTTCGCAGCCGACGAAGACACCGCCCGGGAACACCGTCTTCGGCAGGCTGAGGATGCCACCCGCCGTGATCGAGCGGGCGCCGAAGCCGAGGCGCTTGCCGCCTTCGAGCGTCTTTCGGATCTCGGGATGCGTCTTCCAGCGCTGGAACTCCTCGAACGGGCTCAGGTAAGGGTTCTCGTAGTCGAGGCCGACGACGAAGCCGAGCTCGACCTGGCCGCCGTCGAGGTGATAGAGGAACGAGCCGCCGTAGGTCGAGGTGTCCAGCGGCCAGCCGGCTGTGTGTATCGCCAGGCCCGGATCGGCCTTCGCCGGCTGCACCTCCCAGAGCTCCTTCAGGCCGATGCCGTAACTCTGCGGATCGCGACCTTCGTCGAGCTTGAAGCGCGCGATCAGCTGGCGGCCTAGGCTGCCGCGCGAGCCTTCGGCGAAGACGGTGTACTTCGCGTGAAGCTCCATGCCGAGCTGGAAATTCGACGTCGGCTCGCCGTTCTTGCCGATGCCGAGGTTGCCCGTGGCCACGCCCTTGACCGAGCCGTCGTCGTTGTAGAGCACTTCCGCCGCGGGGAAGCCAGGAAAGATCTCGACGCCGAGCGCTTCGGCCTGCGGCGCCAGCCAGCGCACGACGTTGCCGAGGCTGACGATGTAGTTGCCGTGGTTCTGGAAGCAATTGGGCAGAAGCGCGTCGGGCGTCGCGGTCGCGCCAGTCTCGGTGAGGAAGAGGAAGCGATCGGCCGTCACCGGCTGGTTCAGCGGCGCGCCCTTGTCCTTCCAGTCGGGGATCAGCTCGGTGATCGCGCGCGGATCCATGATCGCGCCCGAGAGGATGTGCGCGCCGGGCTCCGAGCCCTTCTCGAGGACCGCGACCGAGACCTCGTGCTTGCGCTCGGCGGCGAGCTGTTTCAGTCGGATTGCCGTCGCCAGGCCGGCCGGGCCGGCGCCGACGATGACCACGTCGTACTCCATCGCTTCGCGCGGCCCGTGCAGGGCGAGGATCTTGTCAGGGGTCATGTTGTCTCGGGGTGTCGGCTCGTTGCAGGCCGCGTCTAAACTCATGGACGATTCTACGGAGCGCAGGTCACTGCCCGCATTCATGAGCTACCAGATCGATCTGTCGGGCCGCGTCGCCCTCGTCACGGGAGCGTCGAGCGGTCTCGGCGCACAGTTCGCGCGCGTCCTTGCCCGGGCAGGCGCCGGCGTCGCGCTCGCCGGCCGTCGCGTCGAGCGGCTGAAAAGCCTGCGCGCCGAGATCGAGGCCGACGGCGGCGATGCCCACGTCGTGCCGATGGACGTCACCGATCACGACAGCATCAAGGCCGCCGTGGCTCACACCGAGACCGATGTCGGAACGATCGATATCCTGGTCAACAACTCCGGCGTGGCGACGACGCAAAAGCTCGTTGAGGTGACACCCGAGGACTTCGACTACATCTTCGACGTCAACGTGCGCGGCGCCTTCTTCGTCGCCCAAGAGGTGGGCAAACGGATGATCGCCCGCTCGCAGGGTGCCGCGCCGGGAACGTTCACGGGAGGCCGGATCGTCAACATCGCCTCGATGGCGGGTCTTCGCCCGCTGAGCCGCATCGGCGCGTACGCGATGAGCAAGGCCGCAGTCATCCACATGACCAAGGCGATGGCGCTCGAATGGGGACGCTTCCGCATCAACGTCAACGCGATCTGCCCGGGCTACATCGACACCGAGATCAACCACCATCAGTGGCAGACCGACTCGGGCAAGAAGCTCGTCGAGAGCATGCCGCGCAAGCGCATCGGCCAGCCGTCGGACCTCGACACGGTGCTGATGATGCTGTGCGCCAACGAGAGCCACTTCATCAACGGCGCGGTCGTGGAGGCCGACGACGGCGCGTCGGTGTGATGCGAACCGGCGCATGTCGCCGATTCGGCTGACGCGTCGGCGATGAGACCGCTGTCGCTGCTCGAGGCGCGCGTGCTCGGCGTGCTCGTCGAGAAGGCGCACACCGTGCCCGACAGCTATCCGCTGTCGCTGAACGCGCTCACCCTCGGCTCCAACCAGAAGACGGCGCGCGAGCCGGTGCTCGCCGCGAGCGAGGGCGAGGTGCAGGAAGCGGTCGACGCGCTGCGCTCGCTGTCACTCGCGTTCGAGTCGAGCGGATCGCGGGTCACGCGCTTCGAGCACAACGTCGGCAGGGTGCTGGCGCTGCCATCGCAGTCGGTTGCGCTGCTGGCGACGCTGATCCTGCGCGGCCCGCAGACGGCTTCGGAACTGCGCGCCAACAGCGACCGGCTGCACCGGTTCGCCGACATGTCGTCGGTCGAGGGTTTTCTCGACGAGCTGGCGGCGCGGGCCGAAGACAAGGGCGGGCCGCTCTGCGTCAAGCTGCCGCGCGCGGCGGGCGCACGTGAGCAGCGATGGGCGCATCTGCTGAGCGGGCCCGTCGATGTCGGCGCCTTCCCGGCCGCGACGCACGACGAGGCCATCGTGCCGGCGAGCGAGCTGGCGACGGTGAAGGTGAGGCTGTCGGCGGCGGAAGGCGAGATCGGGCGCCTGAGGGCGCTGGTCGAGCGACTGTGCGCTGAGCTCGGCGTCAAGCCCTGAGGATCGATCAGGCCCCGAACCCGGCTGCGGCTGCCGGCATCACGGCGCGATCGGCGCTGGCGATCCAGCGGTGCAGCTTGGGCCGCAGGTAGCGCAACGCGTCGGGCTTTCCGAGGAAATCGCCCATGCCGGCGGGCAGGCACTTCTCGCGATCACCCTCCAGCGTGGAGGCCGTGATCGCGATCACGGGTGTACGCGGCGCGGCTGTGCCCGTCTCATGGACGCGGATCGCTCGCGCCGCGGCGTAGCCGTCCATCACCGGCATCTGGCAATCCATCAGGACGATGTCGAAACGCTGAGCGATGAACTTTTCGGGCGCGGCGGCGCCTTGTTCGGCGATCTCGACCTCGAATCCGATCGTGTCCATCACCCGGCAGGCAGAGCAGCGTCGAGCTCGTTGTCGTCGACGAGAAGGAGGCGCTTGCCGCGGAATTCGCTGGAGTGGGCGAGGACGGCTACGGGCCGTCGACGTTCGCGGTCGGCGCGACCGCCTGCGCGGGCGAGCGAATCGTGGCAACCGAGGTCGACGACGCCACCCGCACCGGCCACGCTTCTCGATTCCGCGCCGCAAAGAAAAGCAGCATGTGGCGACGATGAATAGATGGATGGAGCTACGAGCGATCTGTGCTCTGTCGACGTCGCTCGAGAACCAGAGAGCGCAACCGTGACAACGGCTCCCGCACTGGCGATCGCGGTCGACACGAGCGCCGAGAGGCGGCTAAATCCGAAGAGGACCACGATACAAATCACGAGCGCCGTGTCGACCGCCCAAAGAAGGTCTACCGACGACTCATCCTTGTGTCGTTCATACGAGATAAAACAGCCGAAGCCAAAGAACAGCGTCGCCGTCTCGCATGAGCACACTCCGTAGCCGACAAGCAATACGCGAAATGTATTCATGGTTCGTTATTTACGTGTCGACCTACTAGGGCCCTGGCGTCGAACTGTCAAACGCACGGCTAGTCCAAGCTCCGGGAAGGCCGACGCCGCCTTGGACGGGCTTTCTCTAGTGGTGCGACGCTCGGTTCTCGCCCGTGCGCGGCTGGCCAAAGCCAAGGGGTTCTGTTGCGGGCGACTCGCGTGGAGGTTCCGCATCCAGGGTGAGGTAGTCCACACCGCAGCTCAGGGCGACGTCAAAGTCGACTTGCTGTGAGCATCGATGTGCGAACGTCCTCAAGCCGAGGTTCGTGGCCAGCGCCACGATGGCTTCGAGGACCGACGCCGCTTGAGGATCACCCGAAGCGTTCGAAATCAATGTACGGTCGAGGACGATCCCGTCGACGAGGGAGTCGGTCAGGTCGGAAAAACGAGCATCAGGCCCGACACCGCCAAGAAGAACGCGAATTCCGAGGTTCAGCAATTCCACGAGCAGATCGTCAGGTGGCCTCAGGCGAGAGGACACGACGAGGCACAGCTTTCCAGCCAAGCCATGAGCTGCGGCGTCCTCAGCCAGCGCACGAAGATCCGCGGAGCCGTGGCTTGCCAGCACTTCCATGACGAAGAAGTCGGGAGCCGCCTCGGCTTCCGCCACGTCGGTGAGCCACTGCAGGTCATCCAGCAGGAGACGCAAGTCCGCCTGGGCGTCGAAGACGACTTCCACGCCGAAGCCCGATGACGACTTCGACTGGTATTTGAGAAGATGAACGTTTCGTCGGGGACTCGGTTTCATCGACAGGCCCTTTTCTGGGGTGCCGAGAGAGCGAGTCAGGTCGGACAGACAGTTGCCGTTCGGAGGGCCTTTGCGTCTCTTGGCTAGAGCCTTCTCATTTCGGCAGCGTTAGCC
>JAYVVB010000469.1:0-5088 GCA_043787455.1 Rhizobacter sp. | reverse complement strand
TTCAGCTCGCGGCTCTCGTTCGAGATCGCGGCCTTCAACAGCGCCTCGGTGATCTCCTGCATGCCGGCCGCGCCCTCGCGTGCCTTGGTGGCACGGGCGCGCATTGCCGTGCGTGCGGCATCAGGCGGCGCGATCAGCGGGCCGAACAGGGCGACGCCGGCGGCGAGCTTCGGATGCGCGGCGGCAATGTGCTGGCAGACGATGGTGCCCATCGAGTGGCCGAGCCAGTGCGCACGGCCGACGTCGAGTCGCGTGCACACTTCGAGCAGCGCGTCGACGTAGCGTTCGATCGACAGCTCGCCTTCGGCGCGCTGCGAGCGGCCGCTGCCGGGGAGGTCGACGCGGATCACGCGGTGCCGCGCCAGCGCAGGCAGTACCGGTGTCCACGTGTTCGAGCTGCCACCGAGGCCGTGGACGCAGACGACGGCCGGGCCTTCGCCTTCCTCTTCCACCGCGACGCGGTCGACCCAACGGAATGCCATCGTTTCTTCGCGCCTATTCGAATCGGTTCTCGAGCGCGCCGATGCCGTCGATCTCGACGCGCACCACGTCGCCGTGCTTGAGCCACTGCGGTGGCTTCAGGCCCATGCCGACGCCGGCCGGCGTGCCGGTGGCGATCACGTCTCCAGGGAAAAGCGTGATGCCGCGCGAGCAGGTCTCGATCAGGGACGCGATGTCGTGGATCAGGTCCTTCGTCGAGCCGTCCTGGCGCAGCGCGCCGTTGACCCATCCCCGCACTCGCGTCGCGCTGCCGTCGAGCTCGTCAGCGGTGACGATCCACGGCCCCATCGGGCAGAAGGTGTCGAAACTCTTGCCGAGATCCCACTGCTGGTGCCGCATCTGCACGTCGCGCGCCGTGACGTCGTTGACGATCGTGTAGCCAAACACATGATCCATCGCCCGCGAGCGCGCGATGTCGCGGCCACCGCGGCCGATCACGACCGCCAGCTCCGACTCGTAGTCGATCTGAGTCGATGCTGCCGGATTCGGCAGTCGCACCACGTCGTGCGGACCGACGACGCATTCCGCGAGCTTGCCGAACACGATCGGCCAGGCGTCGCGCTCGGGCATGCTCTCGCGGAACACCGTGGTCGCGAGCTCGGCGGCATGCGCGTGGTAGTTGCGGCCGACGCAGAAGAGGCTGCGCAAAGGCCGTGGCAGCGGGGCGCGCAGGGTGATCGCCTCGACCGGCAGGCGTGCCGACGAAGGTGGCGGGGGGCTCTCGCCACGGGCGAGCGCCTCGATCAGCGGCAGCACGCCGCGCGACGCGTCGCCGGAGGCAAGCGGCGTCGCTTCACGACCGTCGGCCGAGATCGTGCCGACGTGATCGCGGCCACCCCACTGCCAACTGGCCCAGCGCATTCAGCTTGTCTCCATGGTGCTCAAGGTTCATCCGGGATGAGCCGTCGCTTCGAATCAAGGGTTCATTCCAGGGTTCAATCCGATGTGTGAGACTTGTGTCTCAAATCGGGATCGGTGCATCATACGTGCCGTCGTTCGACCTGCACAAGTGAAGCCGACTCCTCTTTTCTCCGTGCAAACCCCATGGCGCGCCTGAAGCACAAACTGAGCGCGCCGCCGGTACCGCCGGCGCGCGGCGTCAAGGCGGCGACGTTTCGATTGCTGCTCGGCACGGCGATGGACATCATCCAGACGAGCGGCCACATCCCGTCGGTCGCGGAAGTCGCGGTGCGATCGAAGGTTTCCCGCGCCACCGCGTATCGCTACTTCCCGAGCCGCAGCGCGCTCGTCACCGCCGTCATCGACAGCTCGCTCGGCCCGGTGCGCACGCTGGCATCGGACAACCCGAGCGGCCGCGAGCGCGTGCACGAGCTCTTCCTGCAGACCTTCCCGCGCTTCAAGGAGTTCGAGCCGCAGCTGCGTGCCGCCGCGCAGCTCTCGCTCGAGCAGTGGGCGCTCGAACGTGCCGGGCTGCTCGAAGAGGAGCCCTATCGGCGCGGCCACCGCGTGCGCATCCTGCAGCACGCGATCGCGCCGCTCGCGCCTTCCCTGCGTCCGGCCGTTCGCGACCGGCTGCACCGCGCCCTCTCGGTCGTCTACGGCATCGAGCCGTACGTGATCCTGAAGGACATCTGGGGCCTGCCCGATCGCGACGTCGAACGCACCGCGCTGTGGATGGCCGATGCATTGATCGACGCGGCGCTTCGCGATTCGGGCGTCGAGCCCGAGCCGCACCGTCCCAAGCGCAAGCCCGCGAAGCATTCGGGCCGCAGGCTGGCGCCGGTGATCAAGCTCCGTTCGATCTGATGCCTGCGGCAAAGCGCCGGCCGTCGCCGGACTGGTTCGACACGCAATACAACAGCCGCGCACGCATCGCCGAGCATCCGGCCATCCTCGCCTACTGGGCCTCGGCTTCCGCACAGGCGCTCGAGCGCCACGCCGACGTGCTCGAGCGGGCGTATGGACCCGATCCGAGCGAACGGCTCGACATCTTCCCGCCGACTCGTCCGCAGGCACCGGTCTTCGTCTACGTCCACGGCGGCTATTGGCGCGCCCTCGGCAAGCGAGACCACAGCTTCGTCGCACCGCCGTTCGTCGACGCGGGCGCGATGGTCGTCATGCCGGACTACGCGCTCTGCCCGGCGGTGAGCATCGAGCACATCGTCGTGCAGACGGTGCAGGCGCTGGCCTGGGTTTATCGGCACGCCCGTGACTACGGGGGCGATCCGACGCGCATCGTCGTCGCCGGCCATTCGGCCGGCGGCCACCTGGCGACGATGCTGCTCGCCTGCGACTGGGTCTCGGTCGCGCCCGATCTGCCCGCCGACGTCGTCCAGTCCGCACTGTCCATCTCCGGCCTCTACGAGCTCGAGCCGCTCCGGCACGCGCCCTTTCTCGCTCCCGATCTCAAGCTGACGTCAGCATCTGCGCGGCGACTGAGCCCGGCTTTTCTTCCTGCACCGAGAGGTTCTCTCGTGACCGTCGTCGGCGCCGACGAGAGCGAGGAGTTCCATCGTCAGGCGGCGCTCATCTCGTCGCGCTGGGGCGATCGAGTGCTCGCGGCCTTGTCGGTGCCGGGACGACATCACATGAACGTCTTGCACGAACTGACCGAGCCGACGTCGCTCGTCCATGCGCAGGCTTTGCGTTTGCTTGGCCTCGGCCCGCTTCGCGAGAGCTGATCGCGTGGGCTGCCTTGCCGTTCGAGGCAGGGCGAGGCCCAGCGAGTCGCGCAATGCCTGCGCCTCGAAGCGCGCCGGCGGGATGCGGGCCATTTCGTGGAGCAGCGCACGAGCTATCTCCGGATCGCTGCGTCCCAAGGCCGAAGCCATGCGCAGCAGCGGGTCGTAGGCCGGTCGAAAGTCTGGGCTCGTGCGCAGCACCGCCCGAAGAGGGGCCCGCACCTGGGTGCGATTGAAGCTTTGTTCCGCTGTGGCCCCGCCCTCTTCGCCGCGACGCCCGCCTTCGCGTCCAGCTGGTTCCTCGTCGACTTCGAGAAAAGCTGGGACTTCGCGAACGGCGACGTCAACGGCCACTACAGCGGCGGCACGGCGGCCGACGGCACGAGCGGCGGCAACCTCGGCGTCTCGTTCGTCAACGTCTCGGGCCTCTCGAACGACTCGAGCTTCACGTACTACACGGGTGCGCCGTCGCTGATCGGCACCGCCTGCGCCCACACCTCGGTGACCTTCAAGTTCGCAGGCACGGCGCGCTCGTTCGATCTCACCGGCAGCGCCAACCTCGTCGGCATCGACAACATCTCCGCCGTCGCCGCGGTGCCGGAGCCGAGCACGGTCGTCCTGATGCTGGGCGGCGGCGTGGCCGCACTGCGGACGGCGGCGCGCCGGCGCGGTCGCGCGCGCTGACGACTCCCGGAAGTCGGGAAGTCTTCAGGAAGGGTCCGGCTGCACGGTCTCCGCGAAGCCGCTGTCGTCGGTCGACGACGCCTGGATGAGGACCTGGGCATCGTCCATGAACGCCTGCCACCGCATGGGCTGCGCAGCGTACAGAGACGCCAGTGCGGCTTCGACTCTCTCTCTGCTCAGCGCCGTCAGGCCGCCGGCCACACTCAGCAGCTGCAGGCGCGTGGGTGCGCGCATATCTTTTCGACGGTCTCTCATGAGTGGCAAGCGTTGACGGGACGTGGCATCGTAGCGGCCCGCCGGCCGCACCTGACCGGCACTGCGCTGCCATACGCGCGCCCTCTCTCGCAAGTCGCTGAGCGAAGGACCATCGATGTCGCGCCAGATCATCTTCACCCCGAACGCGGCCGTGCCGCCGGCGACGTACAGCCAGGCTGTCAAGGCGGCCGGGCTGGTGTTCGTGTCGGGAACGACGCCCATCGATCCGGCCACTGGCGCCATCGAGGGCCAGACCATCCAGGAACAGACTCACCAGTGCCTGAAGAACATCTCGGCGGTGCTGCTGGCCGCGGGATCGTCGCTGGACAAGGTCGTCAGCGCGACCGTGATCCTGGCCGAGGAAGACGACTTCGCCGGCATGAACGAGGAATGGGCCAAGTGGTTCGCTGCCAGCCCGCCGGCGCGTCAGGCGGCCAAGCTGCCCGTCCGGATCCCGGGACTGAAGGTGTCGATTGCCTGCATCGCCGAAGCCTGACGTTCGCCCCCCGAGCGGGCTCGCCATCGATGGGCTGACTCTGTTCGACGCGGCCGTCGTTCGACGCACTTTGCTGGCGCTTGGCCTCGGCCTCGCCCAGTCGATTCTGCCGGCGCGCGCTGCGGTGCCGGATGGCTATCCGTCGAGCTACGGCGCGATCGTCTCGGCCGCACGCGACGAAGGCAAGGTCGTCGTCTACTCGACCACCGATCTCTAGGCGGTGGCCGCGCTGATCCGCGACTTCGAGTCCCTGCATCCGGGGGTCCGGGTCGAGTACGACGACCTCAACAGCACCGAGCTCTACAACCGCTACCGGAGCGAGACGGCGGCTCGACAGCCTTCGGCCGCCGTCCTCTGGAGCTCGGCGATGGACCTGCAGATGAAGCTCGCGCCGGCCGGGCCGGTGGCTACTGCGGCACGACGCCGTCGCGGCCGACGTTGATCCGGTTCGCCTCGATCGCGCCGTCGGCCGTCTTGACCGGTGTCGAGACCGTGACCCGCGCCCCGGGC
>JAYVVB010000468.1:0-7426 GCA_043787455.1 Rhizobacter sp. | reverse complement strand
CGCGCATCGCGCGACGCATCGAGACAGATGCTGCACACGTCGGCCTCGGTGAAGGTGTGGCAGCGCTCGCAGTGGCGAACGCGCGCGACCGCGGCCTGCAAGGCGTCGGCGATTCGGCGCGCGCCGTCACGGTCGTGCTGGAGCAGATGCCACGCCATCCGCTGCGCCGACTTGACGCCGACGCCCGGGAGACGGCGCAGCGCTTCGACCAGGCCTTCGAGAGAGGGCTCAGCGGCCACGCGATCGTGCGGGCATCAGAACGGCAGCTTCATGCCGGGCGGCATCGGCATGCCGGCGGTTAGCTTGCCCATCTTCGCCTGGCTCACTTCCTCGGCGCGGCGCACGCCGTCGTTGAACGCGGCCGCGACCAGGTCCTCGAGCATGTCCTTGTCCTCGCCGAGCAGGCTCGGGTCGATCGCGATCCGCTTGACGTCGTGCTTGCAGGTCATCGTCACCTTCACCAGGCCGGCGCCCGACTGGCCCTCGACCTCGATCGTCGCGAGCTCTTCCTGCGCCTTCTTAAGGTTGTCCTGCATTGCCTGAGCCTGCTTCATCAAGCCGGCAAGTTGGCCTTTCATCATGTCGTCTGCTCCTTCTTGAAACGTGACCGAGGACCGACTGGCTAGTGCGGCTTGACCGATCCCGGAACGATGCGCGCCGTCTTGTACTGCGCCATCAAGGCCTGCACCAGCGGGTCGTCGTGGATCACGCGCTCGGCCTCGGCTTGGCGGCGATCGCGCTCAGCGGATTCGCGCAAGGCCGGCGTGTCGTCGACCGATCCGGGCTCGATCTCGAGACGAACCTCGCGCCCCTCGAGCTGGGTTACCGCTGCCTGCAATCGATCGCGCAGCGCCGGCGCGCGCAGGTTCTCGCGCTCGACGCGGATGTGCCAAACCTGGGCCGCTGTGCTCTCGACCAAGGCCAGACCCTGGGCCTGCATCGCGAGCTCGCGGACCATCGCCGAGATCGCGCCGGCTTCGGCGAGACGAAGGATCAGCGCAGTCCAGCGATCGGCGACGTCCCGGCCTTCGATCCTCGCAACGCCGGGCGACTCGATAGGCGCGATCGACGCGATAACCGGTGCCTTCGACGGCTCATCCGCCACGAGGGCCTGCGACACCGGCTCGATAACGGGCCGGCTCGCGATACGAGCAGCTGGCGCTGCGGCGGCGGTCGGCGTCGACGTCGGGGTCGCCGACGCGCGATCTTCGGCCGGTGCGAACGCCAGCATGCGCAGTAGCACCATGACGAGACCGCTGTATTCGTCGGGCGCCAGGGCCAG
The DNA here is from genome assembly GCA_043787455.1 of Rhizobacter sp. Taxonomy (GTDB): domain Bacteria; phylum Pseudomonadota; class Gammaproteobacteria; order Burkholderiales; family Burkholderiaceae_C; genus Schlegelella_A. The sequence continues at coordinate 6,144 of JAYVVB010000468.1, read as the reverse complement.
CTCGGCGCGGCCGGAGAGCGCAATGCTGTAGAGCAACTGTGTCTCGTCGGCGGGCAGGAGAGACGCGAGACGGAGCACGACCTCGCCGTCGGCGTCGCTCGCGTCGACCGATTCCGGAACCGCCTGCGCGACCGCCATCTCCTGCAGCAGCGCCGCCATCTCCTCGAGCGCGCCGGACGCCGACAGGCCGAGCTCGCGCAGTCCATCGACGGCGGCGATCAAGCCGGCGCCTTCGCGCGCGGCCGCGGCCTCGATCGCGCGTATCGCATGGCTTCGATCGACCGCGCCGAGCATCTGGCGCACGCCGCTCTCCTCGACCCGGCCGCTGCCGTAGGCGATCGCCTGATCGGTGAGCGACTGCGCGTCGCGCATCGAGCCGCGGGCGGCGCGCGCGATCAGCTTCAGCGCCGCAGGCTCGACGGCGACGCCTTCGGCCGCAAGGATCGTCGTCAGGTGCTCGACGATCGTCTCGGCGGCCATCGGCCGCAGGTTGAACTGCAGGCAGCGCGACAGCACCGTCGCCGGCACCTTCTGCGGATCGGTCGTGGCAAGAATGAACTTCAGGTACTCGGGCGGCTCCTCGAGCGTCTTCAGCATCGCGTTGAAGGCGTGCGACGAGAGCATGTGCACTTCGTCGATCAGGTAGACCTTGAAGCGGCCGAGGACCGGCTTGTAGACCGACTGGTCGAGCAGGCGCGTGATCTCCTCGACGCCGCGGTTCGAGGCCGCGTCGAGCTCGACGTAGTCGATGAAGCGGCCGGCGTCGATGTCGCGGCAGGCCGCGCACACGCCGCACGGATGCGCGGTGATGCCGCTGCTGCCGTCGGGCCCGGTGCAGTTGAGCGATTTCGCCAGGATGCGGGCGATCGTCGTCTTGCCGACACCGCGCGTGCCGGTGAAGAGGTAGGCATGGTGCAGGCGCTGCTGGGTGAGCGCGTTGGCGAGCGCCTGGACAACGTGCGCCTGCCCCACCAGCGTCTCGAAATTGCGTGGCCGGTACTTGCGCGCGAGCACCATGGAGGACATGCGATCGATTCTACGGGTCGCCCTTCTTCGCATCGGTGCTGCGGGATAATGAACTCCGCCGTGGCCACAGAGCAATCGACCCCTCCCGACCTCTCCGCGGCGCTCAGCTACGGCGCGTCCGGCGTCGACTACGAGCGCATCGATCCACTCAAGATCGCGGCCCAGCAGGCCGCGGCTTCGACGGCAGTCCATCTCGACGGGCACGGATTCAGCGAAGTCGAGGCCTCGCGCGGCGAATCGGCGTACGTCATCGACGTCGGCCCGTTCTATCTCGCGAGCATCGTCGAGTGCCTCGGCTCGAAGGCACTCGTCGCCGACGAGATGGCGCAGCTCACCGGCAAGAGCGCCTACGCGAAGATCGCCCAGGACACGATCGCGATGGCAGTCAACGACGTCATCACCGTCGGCGCGACTCCGATCGTCGTCCAGGCCTACTGGGCCGCCGGCGGCTCGGCCTGGTTCGACGACTCCGAGCGCTCGCGCCAGCTCGTCGCCGGCTGGAAGCGCGCCTGCGACCACTGTGGCATCACCTGGGGCGGCGGCGAGACGCCGGCGCTCGCCGGCATCGTCGAGGACGGGCGGGTCGATCTCGCGGCCGCGTGCACCGGCATCGTCAACCCCAAGACGCGGCTCTCGCTCGGCGAGCGGCTCGCGCCGGGCAACGCCATCGTCCTCCTGGCCTCGAGCGGCATCCACGCCAACGGTCTCAGCCTGGCGCGCCAGCTCGCCTCGCGCCTGCCGCGCGGCTATCTCACGCCGCTGTCGTCGAGCGCCGTGCCGATCAGCTACGGCGAGGCGCTGCTCGAGCCGACAGTGCTCTATTCGCCGATCACCGAAGCGCTCTTCAAGGCCGGCGTGCGCATCCACTACGCCGTCAACATCACGGGCCACGGCTGGCGCAAGCTCATGCGCCATCGGTCCGAATTCACCTACCGCATCGATGTCCTGCCCGAGGTGCCGGCGGTGCTCTCGTTCATCCAGTCGCAAGCCGGCCTCGACGATCGCGACGCCTACGGCACGTTCAACATGGGCGCGGGCTTCGCCCTCTTCGTCGACCGCGCCGACGCCGAGCGCACGGCGGCGATCGCGCGCAAGACCGGCGTCGACGCCTGGGTCGCCGGCTCGGTCGAGAGCGGACCGAAGCGGCTGGTGATCGAGCCGCTCGGTGTGGACTACGGCGGCGACGAGCTCGGCGTTCGCGCCTGACGCACTTGCAAACCGATCGGGAAGAGTCCGCCGCCTAGAATCGGTAGCGACGGGCCTCCCCGCATGGAAGCGCGGCCAACCGGGTCAGGTCGGGAACGAAGCAGCCCTAACCGTTGCGACCAGTGCCGGGGTCAGGCTCGTCACCTTATTGCGCGCGATGGCCTTTTCATTTCTCGGATTGCCTTGGTGGCTGTGGCTGGTGCTCGGATTGGCCCTGTGGGCCATCGCGGTCGCGGTGCGCAAGGCGTCAGCGACGGCCAGGCATCGGGCGGCGCAAGAGCGCCTCGCACAAGGCTGACGCCATGCACGAAGGGGCTCAGACTCGGCATGAGGGCGGGGCCTGAGTGACGACGACCGCGTCGTCGCGCGGTGATCGAGATCAGCGCTCCTCGGCGCGCCTCTCGGGCGATCTGGGCGCACCCTGCCTCGGCTCGCGCTCGATCGTCGCCGCGTAGGCGTCGCGCGCGTCCTGCAGCTGTGCGGAAGTGACGTGCCCCATCGAGTGCAGGCGCTCGACCTCGCGCAGCGAAGCGGCGAGCCCGGCCGGGTCGATCATCGACGGCGCGGCGAGGTGTCGCAGGAGATCGGTGTAGCGCTCTTCTTCCGGTCGCGCCATGGCTTTGTCCTTCGCGGCTTGGGTCGCACCAGCATGACACCGTGAGAGTGCTCGCGCTGTCGGACTCGACGCCGTCGCGCGTGCCTCGTCGATCAGCTCGCGCTCGGCGCCGTCCCCACGTCCGGTGAAACCTCGAGCAGCGAGACAGCGTCCGCGCCGTCGCGCGCCGACGACGCAGGCACCCGGCTGACGTTCTTCAGCGCTTCCCTCGCTTCCTGAACCGCGTCGTGAATGATGCGGGTGTTGATCCGGAGCACCTTCGCGTAGCGCGTGACGATCCGGCCGAGGGCGACCGCGACTTTGGCGGAGGGAAGATCGAGCGCTTCGACGACTTCATTGGCGGCATTGGCGACGATGCGCAGCAGCTCGGGGTCGTCGTCGGGCTTCCTCACCGGCGCTTCCGGCGGCAGGCGGCGGATCATGCGCAGGATGTCCTCGCCGAGTCCCCATTGCCTGGCTGCGGCGTGACCGAGGGCGTCGACCTCGACGCCGAGCACGGCGAACGCCGCGAGCTCCTCGCTCAGCCCCGGCTGCTCGGGCACGGCAGCGTCGGCCTCGCCTCGGCTCGCGGGCATCGGCTGCATCAGCTGGCGGATCTGCTCGGCCTCGTTGGCGAAGTGATAGCCCAGCATCAGGCGGCCGAGGTTCTGCAGCACCGCGATCAGGTACACGACCTCGGCGTCGTAGCCCGCGGGCCTGAGCGCCTGGGCGACATGTCCGGCGAGGCGCACCTGATCGATGGTGACGCGCAGCGCGCGGGCACCGTCCGCATCGAGCGGCCCGGGCCACGTGCGCAGGCTGTTGGCTGCCTCGCGCACGCCGTTGACGCCGATCAGCGCAACGACGCGGCGCAACGTGAGGACCGGTCCGTTGCCGGCGATCTGCGTGCCCTGCACCTGGACCGAGTTGAGGGTCTTCAGCAGCTCGAACGACAGCGCCATGTCGGGCAAAAGGTAGCGCGCGATCTCGTCGGTGCGCTGGCTCTCGCGCGTGGTGACGCGCTGCACACGCGCGATGAGCCCCGGCAGCGCCGGAAGATGGCCGACGGTGCGCAGGCGATCGAGCAGCAGCGCCACCGGCCCGCCGGACTCCTGCGCCGACTCCCGCCAGCCGTCGAGTGCGCCGAGGAAGGTGCGCGCGCCGCGGTAGCGCAGGCGAACCTGGCTGGCGGTGCTGCGGTCGGCGATCGCGCGCAGCGGCTCGGGGATCGGGTGCGGCGTCGTCCACGGCAGGCGGACGAACTCGCGGCCAAGCGGCGCCATCGCCTCGATCACCCGGGCGACGTCGGCGCTGCCGAGCACCGGCTCGCCGGTGAGGAGGCGATGCAGGACGATGCCGCAGGCGAGCACGTCGCGCTCGGCCGAGACGCGTTGCAGGCGAAGCGCGGTCGGCTCGAGCGGCATCGTCCTGCTGTCGGCGCGGCGCGGAAGGGCGGCGTCCTCGGCGGCATCGAAAGCGGCGCCCAAGCCCATGACGACCGTCTGGCCGCGCTCATTGACGAGGATGTTGTGCAGCTGCAGGTCGAAGTGCGAGACGCCGCCGTCGTGGGCGTAGGCCAGGCCGCGGAGCACCCCAGCGACCCAGGACGTCGCGTCCTCGATCGAGGGCGTGGCGCGCTGCGCCAGACATTCGCCCAGCGTCTCGCCGGCACGCCGGTCGACGGCGATGAACGGCCAGCGCTCGTGGACGCCGAACTCGGTGACCGGCGCGAGGTTCGGATGGTCGAGCTTGGCCGCGCGGCGTGCGGCCAAGAGCCAGTTGCCGATGGCGCCGGCTCCCGTGGGGGGCAGGCGCGGCATCGACAGCATCCTGTCGGTCGAGCTCGCGTTGTCGGTGGCGAGCCAGGTCATCGTCGCGTCGCTCTTGCCCAGCAGCCGTTGGAGCGTGAAGCGGCCGAAGGCGCGCATCGGCGACGAGGAACGGACAGCAGGGGCGACAGCGAGCGGCATCGCGAAGGACGGAGTTGCCAGATTGGAGCCTAGCGGACACCCCGCTGAAGCGGCGAGGAGCGGCGCGAAAACAAGCCTTCTCGGCGTGAAGAGCTTCTCTCGCCGCTGCCGTTACGCGACCTCGACGATCCGCCCGTCGCCCGCGACGAACGCCGAGCGGACAGTTTCTCCCGGCTGCGCGCGGGCGATTGCGCCACGGTAGCGCAGGAGCTGCTCCTGGTACGGTGCGAGCTCCTCGGGCGAGTGGCTCAGCTTGTAGTCGAGCACCCACCAGACCGGGCCGTTCGCCTCGTCGACGAGGACGAGGCGGTCGATGCGAAGGACTTCGCCGTCGTCGCTCATCGACACCTCGTTGCCGCTCCAGCGGATCTGCGCGCCACGGTAGAAGCGCGCGCCGTCGGGATGGCCGACGACCCTTTCGACGCGATCGCGAACGACCGACGCAGGCACGCCGAATTCGCGCGCCGCGGCGACTGCGGCCGCGTCCGCCGCTGCGTCGTCGCCATTGGCGATCCATTCGAGCGCGCGGTGGACGGCGCGGCCGAGTCGAGCCGCACGCGTGTCGATGGCCGCTTCGACTCGACGCGGCGTTTCGAGCATCGGCACTGCGCGCCACGACGGCAAGGTCTTCACCAGCGCGAAGGTGCGAGGGTCGTCGTTGCCGTCGCCACGATCGAGAGACGGGAACAACGAGGCCGTCGAGCCGATCGTCGAGGGCCCCGTCACCGGATCCGTCGCGACCGGAGCGATGCGGCTCCACCACGAGGGCGATACGGGCGACGAGCGCGGCATCGGTTCCGTCGCGCTGAACACGAGTCGTCGCTTCGCCCGCGACATCGCGACGTAGAGGCCGTTCAACTCCTCGCGCTCGCGCGCCTGCCGTTCCTCGGCCAGCGGCGCCTGCAGCGACACCGGACAGCGGTTCTCGTTGTAGAGAAAGGCGCAGCGCGTCGGCCGCTCGGCATCGACCGGCCACTCGACGAGCAAGGTCGTGAGCTGCGTGCCCTGGCGCTCGGGATCGACGTCCATCACGAACACGGTGTCCGCCTCGAGCCCCTTGGCGCCGTGAATCGTGAGGAGACGCACGGTGCCCGCGCGCACCGGCAGCGTCGCCTTCACCGACCGCTTCCTGAGCGCACGCACGAAGGCGTACGGCGACAGGTAGCGGGCGCCGTCGAGCAGCAGTGCCTGCGCCAGCACGGCATCGACGGCGTCGAGTGCCAGCGCGCGCTGCTCCGGCGGCACGGCGGCGGCGACACGCGCGTGGATGTCGCCTTCGTCGACGATCCGATCGAGCAGGTCGTGCGGCGGCAGCTCGAGCGCGAAGCCCTGCCAGCGCTGCAGCAA
>JAYVVB010000467.1:0-9933 GCA_043787455.1 Rhizobacter sp. | reverse complement strand
CCCGCGGCGCGACTTCTTCCTCGGCTACCTGAAGGACGAGGAAGCGACCGAGCAGGCCTGGGCCGGTGGCTGGTTCCACACCGGCGACGTCGTCCGGCGGACGTCGGAGGGCGACTTTCATTTCGTCGACCGGAGGAAGAACGTGATCCGGCGCAGCGGCGAGAACATCTCGGCGGTCGAGGTCGAGAGCGTGCTCAACCTGCATCCGGCGGTGGCGCAGAGCGCGGTCGCGGCGACGCCCGATCCGGTGCGCGGCGACGAGGTCCTCGCCTGCATCGTGCTGCGCCGGTCGAGCCACGCGCCGACGCCGGAAAGCGTCGCGACCAGCATCGTCACCCACGCGCTCGAGCGGCTCGCCTACTTCAAGGCGCCGGGCTACGTCGCCTTCGTCGACGCGCTGCCGCTCACCGTGTCGCAGAAGATCCAGCGCGGCGAGCTGCGCGAGCTCGCGCGCACCTTGCCCGGCAAGCCGAACTGCATCGACACGCGGCCGCTCAAGCGCCGCGCGAAGATGAAGCAATGACCGTGCGCCGGGCCGGGCGTGCCTCGTACGAAGGCGTCGCCGTCGCCGTGCCGGTGACCGTCCCTTACGTTCGCTACTCGACCCATGGCGCGCTCTGGTTCATCGGCCGGGCGCTCGACGCGCTCGTCGAGCGGTCCGGGATCGCCAAGGACGAGATCGACGGCCTCACGATCAGCAGCTTCTCGCTCGCGCCCGACACGGCGGTCGGCGTGACGCAGCACCTCGGCCTCAGCCCGCGCTGGCTCGATCACATACCGACGGGAGGCGCGTCGGGCGTGATGGCGCTGCGCCGCGCCGCGCGCGCCGTGCAGGCGGGCGATGCCGACGTCGTCGCCTGCGTCGCGGCCGACGCCAACCACGTCGAGTCGTTCCGGCAGATGCTCGGCGGCTTCTCGCAGTTCGCGCGCGACGCGAGCTATCCCTACGGTTCCGGCGGGCCGAACTCGGTCTTCGCGTTCATCACGGCGCACTACATGCGCAGCTTCGGCGCAACGCGCGAGGACTTCGGCCGCATCGCGGTCGCGCAGCGCGCCAACGCGCTGAAGAACCCCGACGCGCTCTTCAAGGTGCCGCTGACGTTCGAGCAGTACATGGGCGCGCGGCCGATCGCCGATCCGATCCACCTGTTCGACTGCGTCATGCCCTGCGCCGGCGCCGAGGCCTTCCTGGTCATGAGCGAAGAGCGCGCGCGCGACCGCGGCCTCGCCCACGTCGTCGTGCGCGGCGCGATCAAGCGCCACAACGCGTATGCCGACGATCCGGTGCTCGTGCGCGGCGGCTGGCGCGTCGACCGCGACGAGCTCTATGCACAGGCCGGCATCGGGCCCGACGCGATCGACTTCGTCCAGACCTACGACGACTACCCGGTCGTCGTCATGCTGCAGTTCGAGGACCTGGGCTTTTGCGAGAAGGGCGAGGGTCCTGCGTTCGTGCGCGCCAAGACGCTCACCCATGACGGCGACTTCCCGAACAACACCAGCGGCGGCCAGCTGTCGGCGGGCCAGGCCGGCTGCGCCGGCGGCTTTCTCGGCATGACCGAGGCGATCCGCCAGCTCACCGGCGCGGCGGGCGAGCGCATGGTGAAGGACGGGTCGCTCGGTCTCGTCTCCGGTTTCGGCATGGTCACGTACGACCGTTGTCTGTGCACCGGCGCGGTCATCCTCGGGCAACCGTCATGACGATGCCCTCGATGAAGCCGTGCAAGAAGAACCCGATGCTGCGCACGAGGCAGATGAACCTGCCGCCGTGGGCGCGCGGCCGCACGGCGCTCGGCATGACGGCGGCCGCGGCCGAGGGCCGTTTCGAGCTGCAGGTGTGCCAGCGCTGCCAGGCCGTGCAATATCCGCCGCGCGACGCCTGCCGTCGCTGCCTCTCGTCGCAACTCGAGTGGACAGCGCAGACCGGCGCGGGAGAGCTGCTGAGCGAGACCGTGCTCCACCACAGCAACGATCCGTTCTATCGCGAGCGGCTGCCGTGGCGGCTCGGCCTCGTGCGCCTCGACGTCGGGCCGACGGCGATCGTGCACCTGCACGGCGATGTCGCCTCGCTGGCCTCGATGACAACCACCGCCGTGCGCGTCCGTGTCGGCGTGCGCCTCGACCGCGCCGGCGCTGCGGTGCTGATCGGATTTCCGCCCGAGGAGACAGGACACATGGCCGACGACACGATGCTGCGCGAGATGTCCAGCGACCCCAGGTTCAGGAAGATCCTCGTCACCGACGGCAAGACCGAGGTCGGGCAGGCGCTCGTCAAGGCCCTGGCGAAGGCCGGCGCCGAGATCGTCTGGGTCGGCCACGCCGAGCCGTGGAAGAAGCTTCCTGGGCTCGACGACATCGCTGCGCTGCCGCAGGTCACGCTCGTGCCGCTCGACCTCACAGACGGCCGCTCGGTCGCCGAGCTCGCGGGCGGGATCGGCGGCAAGGTCGACATCGTCGTCAACAACGCCGAGGTCCATCGCGCCTTCGGCATCGCCTCGCGACGCGGCACCGACGCGGCCAGGGCCGAGATGGACATCAACTACTTCGGCCTCTTGCGCCTGGCGCAGGAATTCGGTCCGGCGCTGAAGGCGCGCTCGGCGGATGGCGAGGCGCACGCCGCGGCGTGGGTGAACCTGCTCTCGGTCTACGCGCTCTCGAACTATCCGCCGCACGGCACGTTCTCGGCGTCGAAGGCGGCTGCGTATTCGCTCGCGCAATGCTTGCGTGCAGAGATGCGAGCGAGCGGCATTCGCGTCGTCAACGTCTTCCCCGGCCCGATCGATGACGAGTGGAACCAGAACCTTCCGCCGCCGAAAGTCGCGCCCGCAGCGCTCGCGAGCGCGATCGTCAAGGCGTTGAAGGATGGCATCGAGGACGTGTACCCGGGCGACGTCGCGCAGGAGTGGGTCGAGCGCTGGCGCGAGAATCCGAAGGTGCTGGAGCGCGAGCTGGCCGCAGGCGGCTGAACCGCGAGGAGATTCGGTCCTGGCGGCGAAGTCCTACTCGCTGGACATCTGGCTGCCGCCCGGATAGGCGTCGAGTCGCGCGACGATCAGCTCTGCCGTCAATAGGTCGAGATGACCACCGCCGGCGTTCTTGAAGCACGTGATGTCGGCCGCGGACCTGCGGCCCACGATGCCTGCGCCGACGAGGTCGTAGAGGTCGCCGAGGACGTCGGCTGCGCGGATCGCGCCGCTGGCGATCGGCTGGAGGATGTCGCCGACACCGTCGAAGGCGGACTCGCGGCGATCGACGAATACCCGGGCGCGTCGCATCGCCTCGTCGTCCGCTTCGCGGGTCTCGGGCGTGTAGCCGCCGACGAGATCGAGGTGGCTGCCGGGCTTCAGGTCCGCGCCGTGGACGAGCGGGGTATGCGACCGCGTGCAGGTGCTGACGACATCGGCGCTGCGCGTCGCCGCGGCGAGGTCGTCGCAGACGGCGGCCTCGACGCCGTCCTCGATCAGGCGCGCCGCGAGCTGCACGGCGCGGTCGCGCGTGCGGTTCCAGACGAGCACGCGCCCAAGCGTCGGCCGAACAGCGCGGTGCGCGCGCACGAGCCGGAGCGCCATCGCCCCGGCACCGACGATCAGCATCGTCTGCGGCTCCGCGGGCGCGAGCAGCTTCGCCCCGAGCGCGGAGTCGGCGGCGGTACGCCAGTAGGTGATCTCGGTGCCGTCGATGATGGCGAGCGGATGGCCGTCGCGGCCGTCGAACAAGACGCACACCGCCTGCACGGCAGGCAACGCGCCGCCGCCGCTCAGGTTGCCGGGAAAGCTCGTGATCAGTTTGCTCGCCATGAAGCGGCCACGATCGACGGCATGGCGCACGAAGTACTGCGCCTCTTCGCTGCCGAGAACCGCGTCCTGGATCTCGATCTTCGGGCGTCGATGCGCGGCCTCGAGCGCGTCGACCAGCAGTGGAAAGCTCAGGACGCGCCTGATCTCGTCGGCGCCCACGAAACGCATCGTCTTCTCCACTCGTGGCTCACGACCCGGCGCCGTGAGCGGGCCGGCACGTCGTCAACGCGAGAGCGCCGGCAGCGTGCGCACGTAGGCGACGAGGGCGTCGACGTCGTCGCCGCGCAGGCCGGCGTACCAGGCGTAAGGCATGGGCTCGTCCATGCGGCGCCCATCGCGGCCGACGCCTTGCGTGATGGCGCGCTTGATCTCGGCGTCGCTCCAGGCGCCGATGCCGCGCTCGCGATCGGCGGTGATGTTGCGCGACATCGATCCCTTCCAGCTCGCCGGCAGTCCCTTGACGAATGACGGCAGGAACGGCCGGCCGCCGGCGCCGAGCGCGGTGTCGAGGAGCAGGCCGCCGCGCTCGCCCCGCGGCGTGTGGCATTCCAGGCAGTGGCCGATGGTCGCCAGGTACGCGCCGAGGCGAACCTTGTCCGTCAGGTCGGCTTCGGTGAAGTCGCGATCGGCTGTGGCGAAGGCCTCGCGCTGCACCGGAGCGCGATAGACCGGCGGGGTGACGACATTGCGGATGGCCGGCACCGAGCGCAGGTAGGCGACGATCGCGTCGAGGTCGCCGGGCACGATCGCCTTGAAGAAGTTCGCCGCCATCGGCGCCGCCAGCGGCTTGCCGGCGAGCGGGCCGTGGCCGGGACGCTCGCCGTGGGTGAGGGTGCGCTTGATCTCGGCGTCGCTCCAGTCGCCGATGCCGGTCTCGCGGTCGGGCGTGATGTTGGCGGCGACACCGAGGAACGTCGGCAGGTCGAAGCCGGTACCGCCGCCCGAGAGCTCCTTGCCGGCGACCGGCCGGCCTTCGGCGTCCTTCGGCGTGTGGCAGTTGCCGCACGCCATGATCGTCGTCACCAGGTAGCGGCCGCGCTCGACGGCCACGCCTTGGGCCACGGCCGACGTCGCCATGGCCGCGAGCAAGGAAGCGCCGAGCAGAAGGCGGATCGAAAGGGACGAAGCAGACATTGGCCTCATGAGACCTCACGGATGAAGACAATCGCGCCGGCGACGATGCCGGCGCGACCGCGATCATGCGGACGCAGCGCCTCAGGTCAAGCGGAATATTCTCCGAGGAGTGGGTGCGCCGCATGCGTCGCCGAGCGCCTCGAGGGCGGCGCCAGAGCCGCCTTTGCTGAAAGAATCGGTGCTCGGCCGGCCGGGGAGCATCGAGCATCGCGAACGACATTCCGCTCATCGACATCTCGGCGCTGTCGTCGACCGACCCGGCGGCTCGGCGCGAAGTCGCGACCCGAATCGGCGCCGCCTGCCGCGACGTCGGCTTCTTCGCCATCGTCGGCCACGGCGTTGCCGCGGACCTGGTGGCGACCACCTTCGCCGCGAGCGCGCGCTTCTTCGCGCTGCCGGTCGAGACCAAGCGCGCCATGGCCATCGGCGCGCTTGGCGGCAACCGCGGCTACGTCGGCCTCGGCGTCGAGGCGCTCGACGAGAAGACGAGCGCCGATCACAAGGAAGCGCTCAACCTCGTCTGGACCGATGGGCGCACGCGGCCGGCCAACGTCTGGCCGCCGTTGCCCGGATTCGCGGATGTCGTCCAGAGCTACTTCGACGCCGTGCTCGCCGTCGGGCGCACGCTGCACGCGGCGTTCGCGCTCGACCTGGGCCTCGACGAGGCGTTCTTCGCCGACAAGATCGATCGCCCGCTCGCGACGCTGCGCCTGCTCCGCTACCCGGCGCCGGGCCGGGCCTCGGCGCGCGGGCAACTCGGAGCCGGCACGCACACCGACTACGGCAACGTCACGCTGCTAGCGACCGACGGCGTCGCCGGCCTCCAGGTGCGCCGCCGCGACGGCGCCTGGATCGATGCCGAAGCATCGACGGGCACCTTCCTCTGCAACATCGGCGACTGCCTGATGCGCTGGACCAACGACGTCTACGTGTCGACGCCGCATCGCGTGCGCGAGCCCACGGCCGAGCGGTTCTCGATCGCGCTCTTCGTCGACCCGAACCCGGAGGCCATGGTGAGCACGATCGCGTCGTGCGTCGCCGACGGCAACGTGCCGCGCTACCCGCCGATCCGTGCCGGCGACTACTTCGAGCAGCGCTTCGCGTCGACGTACGCGACCGCTGCGCCTGGTTCCCGCTGACGGATGACCGGCGCGACACAGAGCCTTCAGCGAGCGAGCGTCGCCAGATCGACGTTCGCGCCGCAGACAACGAGCAGCACGCGTTCGCCGCGGCGCGGCACGAGAGCGCCCGTCGCCAGAGCGGCCCATGGCAACGCAGCCGCCGGCTCGACCGCGAACCGCAGCTCAGTCCACATCGCCGCCTGCGCCGCGCGGATGTCGGCATCGTCGAGCAGATGCGCCGCGTCGACGTGACGCTGCGTTAGCGCCCACGCGATGCTGCCGATGCGCCGCGCGCCGAGCGAATCGGCGGCGATCCCCGATACCGCGACGTCGACCGGCTCTCCCGCTTCGCGCGCGCGGAACAAGGTCGGCGCGAGCTCCGGCTCGAGCGCCTCGATCCGGCAGCGGTCCTGGAACCACGCCGCGACCCCGGCGATGAGGCCGCCGCCGCCGACGCTCACGAGCACGCGATCGGGCACGCCTGCGTCGGCCTCGACTTCGGCCGCGAGCGTGCTGGCGCCGATCACGACTTCGCGCTGGTCGTAGGCGTGCATCAGCAGAGCGCCTGTCGCGGCCTGGCGCTCGAGGCTGGCGGCGAGGGCATCGGCGTAGCTCGCACCGCGCACCGTGAGCACGGCGCCGAGCTCGGCGAGCTTTACGCGCTTGGCGACGCTCGCGGTCTCGGGCACGAACACCTCGCAGCGCACGCCCAGCGCCTTTGCCGCCACCGCGACGGCGATGCCGGCGTTGCCGCCCGAGGCGATGACGACGCCGGCCTCGGGCACGGCGTTGGCGCGCATGCGGTTGAACATGCCGCGCGCCTTGAAGCTGCCGCCGACCTGGAGCTGCTCGAGCTTGAGCCAGAGCTCGACGCCGTCGAGGCCGAGCTGGCGGCCGTCGAGCTTCATCAGCGGCGTGTGGCGCACGTCCGCGGCGATGCGCAGTCGTGCGCTCTCGATGTCTTCGCGGGTGATGTCGATCATGCGGTTCGTGCCGGAAGCGGAATCGGCCGAGCGTAGCCGAGCCGCTATATTGCGTCGATGGACAGGCCCCTCTTACCGTCGGCGCGCGCCCTCGACCTGGCGCAAGCACTGGTGCGCATGAACACCGTCAGCCACGAGTCGAACCTCGAGCTGATCCACTTCGTCCGCGACGAGCTCGCCCGTCACGGCGTGGCGAGCACGCTCACCTACGACGACTCGCGCAGGAAGGCCAATCTCTTCGCCACTCTCGGCGAAGGCAAGCCCGCCGGCGTCATCGTCTCGGGTCACACCGACACAGTGCCGTGGGACGGCCAGGACTGGTCCGTCGATCCGCTCGGCGGCGTGTTGCGAGACGGCCGCCTTTATGGCCGCGGCAGCGCCGACATGAAAGGCTTCATCGGCCTCGCGCTGGCGCAGACACCGGCGTACCTGTCGGCCGACCTGCCGTTCGCGATCCACTTCGCCTTCAGCTACGACGAGGAGGTCGGCTGCTTCGGCGCAACGCGGCTCATCGCCGACCTGCGCGCGCGCGGCATCGCGCCTCGCGCCTGCATCGTCGGCGAGCCGACCGGCATGGTGCCGGCGCTCGCGCACAAGGGCGTGTACCGCTGGCGCTGCTGCATCAAGGGCCGCGCCGCGCACTCGTCGCTCACGCCGCGGTCGGTGAACGCGATCGAGATCGGCGCGCGCGTCGTCGGCAAGCTCGCCGACATGTCGGGGCGCTGGCGCGACCAGGGGCCGCACTATCCGGGCTTCGACGTGCCGTACAGCACCGGGTCGGTGGGGGTGATCGAGGGCGGCATCGCCGACAACATCGTCCCCGAGGACTGTCGCTTCCACTACGAGTTCAGAAACCTGCCGGGTGCCGACGTCCAGGCGATGCAGGCCGAGGTGCGCGCCTTCGCCGAGTCGCTCGAGCCGACGATGCGCGCCGTTGCGCCCGAAGCCGGCATCCGCTTCGAGACGATCTGTGCGACGCCCGCGTTTCTCGCTCGCGCCGACGATCCTGCGGTGCTGCTCGCGGCGCGCCTGGTCGAGGCCGACGCGACGACGCTCGTCGCCTTCGGCACCGAGGCGGGCCTCTTCCAGGGCGCCGGCATCCCGACAGTGGTGTGTGGGCCGGGGCATATCGCCCAGGCGCATCAGGCCGACGAGTACGTGTCGCTCGCGCAGCTTGCCGCGAGCGAGCGGTTCCTGCTCGCGCTGACGACGATCGGCGCGGACGCGCTCACCGGCACAACGAGGGCAGAGCGGCGATGACCTTCCCGTACATCGGCGTCGACGAGGCGATCGTACGCAACGGCCTGCGCATGGTCGTCGTCGGCGGCGTGCCCAGCCCATGGGGCGAAGCGGCCAAGGGCATCCTGCACATCAAGGGCATCGAGTGGGCTGCCGTCCGACTGGTCTACGACGACGAGAGCCTGAAGGAGTGGGCCGGCCAGCGCAGCGGTCCGGTCGCGATCTACGACGACGAGCCGCCGCGCGCCGGCTGGAAGGAGATCCTCCTGCTCGCGGAGCGGCTCGCGCCGACGCCCGCGCTGCTGCCGCAGGACCCTGCCGCGCGCGAGCAGTTGCTCGAGCTCGCGGAGATGATCTGCGGTGAAGGCGGCCTCGGCTGGACGCGACGCTTGCAGCTCGTCCAGTCCGGTCGCCAGGGCGGTGGAGGCTTTGCCGGCCACGTCGGCGCATACCTCGGCAAGAAGTACGGCTACAGCGCCGACGCGGGCGAAGCGGCGGGCGCGCGCGTCGCGTCGATGCTCGGCCGGCTGGCCACGCAGCTCAAGGCGCAGCAAGCCGCGGGCTCGCGCTACTACGTCGGCGACGCGCTGACCGCCGTCGACATCTACGGCGCGACCGTGCTCGCCCTGTTCCGTCCGCTGCCGCACCCGCAATGCCCGATGGACGCGAACACGCGCGCCACGTTGGAGACGCGCGACGTCGCGACCGACGCCGCGCTCGATCCCGTGCTCTTCGCGCACCGCGAGATGATGTACGTCGAGCACCTGGCGCTGCCGCTCTCGCTTTGACGGAGGCCTCATGAACATCCGGGACAGCTCGCGCGCCTTCATGCCGTATCCCGACGTCGACGTGCCGCACGCGTCGTCGGGTCCGCTCGCCGGCCTCTCGTTCGCGGTCAAGGACCTCTTCGACGTCGCCGGCTATCCGACGAGCGCGGGCCAGCCCTTCGTGCTCGCGATGTCGGGGATCAAGACGACTTCGGCGGCGAGCGTGCAGCGCTTGCTCGACGCCGGCGCGCGCTTTGCGGGCAAGACGATCACCGACGAGCTCGCGTTCTCGATGAACGGCCAGAACGCGCACTTCGGCTCGCCCGTCAACGGCGCTGCGCCCGATCGCATCACCGGCGGCTCGTCGTCGGGATCGGCGTCGGCAGTCTCGCTGGGCCTGTGCGACTTCGCCCTCGGCAGCGACACCGGCGGCTCGGTGCGCGCGCCGGCGAATCACTGCGGCCTCGTCGGCCTGCGGCCGACTCACGGGCGCGTCAGCCTGCAGGGCGCGCACGACCTTGCGCCGAGCTTCGACACCTGCGGCTGGTTCACGCGCGACGTGCCGACCTTCGCGCGCGTCGCCGACGTCCTGCTCGGTGCCGATCGCAAAGTCGCACAGCCGATTCGACACCGCCGAGGCCGAGCCGGACGACGAGCCGCCGCTGATGCGGTCCGGTGCGGCGCCGTTGATCGGCGCGCCGAAGTGGGCGTTGTTGCCGTTCATCGAGAAGGCCAGCTCGTCGGTGACCGTCTTGCCAACAAATGCGGCACCGGCGGCCAGCAACCGGGCCACGGTGGGTGCGTGGGCGGCCTTGATGCCCGACATCGCCAGCACCGTGGGCGAGCCGCCGCCGGTCGGGAAGCCGGCAACGTCGAACAAGTCCTTGACGCC
>JAYVVB010000466.1:0-3112 GCA_043787455.1 Rhizobacter sp. | reverse complement strand
GTCAGGCCGAGCACGCCGAGTGGAGCTGCGATCTGGGCGCGTGCGGGCGATCCGATCGAAAGGAAAAACAGAAAGAGGGCGCTCGCCGCGACGCGGATCGAAGACTTCATGATGGATTGCTCGGGAACTTGCCGGGTGCTTTGTAACAGCTCGTCAGCGCGCCCGGAATCGCCCCGCAAAGCCGCGCAGAATCGCCATTGTTACAAATGAGGAAGCGATGACTACAGCCGCTAACACCCGACCAGATCGGATCGTCGTCGTCGATGATGATGCCCGCATTCGCGACCTGCTGCGCCGCTACCTGACCCAGGAAGGTTTCGAGGTGCTGCTGGCCGAAGACGCCAAGGCGCTGAACCGTTTGCTGACGCGCGAGACGGTCCACCTGATCGTGCTCGACCTGATGCTGCCGGGCGAGGATGGCCTGTCCATTTGCCGGCGCCTGCGGGCCGCCAACGACGTGACGCCGATCATCATGCTCACCGCCAAGGTCGAGGACGTCGACCGCATCGTCGGCCTCGAGGTCGGCGCCGACGACTACCTGCCCAAGCCCTTCAATCCGCGCGAGCTGCTCGCCCGCATCCACGCCGTGCTGCGGCGTCGTCCGGCGATGGAAGCGCCGGGCGCACCGGCGCTCGACGCGCAGACCGTCACCTTCGGCCCGTTCTCGTTCGACCTGGCGCTGCGCCGACTCACCAAGGACGGCGAGCAGATCGCGCTCACGACCGGCGAGTTCTCGATGCTCAAGGCGCTCGTGCGCCATCCGCGCCAGCCGCTGTCGCGCGACAAGCTCGCCCAACTCGCGCGCGGCCGTGAGTTCGAGCCCTTCGATCGCAGCCTCGACGTCCAGATCTCGCGCCTGAGAAAAATGATCGAGCCAGATCCGACGCAGCCGCGATACATCCAGACCGTGTGGGGCGTCGGCTACGTATTCGTCCCCGATGGCGGATCCTGACTTGATTCCGGTCGCGTCTGGTGTAACTCACTAGCGTGGCGACGCGAACCATCAAGCGCTCGTCTTCGAAGCCGCTGTCGGAGCGGCTGAAGCCGCCGCAGCCGCGGCTGGCCAAGAAGTTCGTCCAGCTCAGCCTGTTCTGGCGCACCTTCTTCCTGCTCGCCGTGCTGCTCGCGAGCGGAGTGTTCGCCTGGGTGCAGACCTTTCGCGCCCTCGAGTTCGAGCCGCGCGCGATCCAGGCGGCGCAGCAGATCGCGAGCCTGGTCAACCTCACGCGCGCGGCGCTGCTCGGCACCGACGGTATCAACCGGATCGCGATCATCAAGAGCGTCTCGACGCTCGAGTCCGTCAAGCTCACGCCGCGCGAGCCCGACGATCGCTGGGAGCCGTTCGAGATCGACCGGTTCCAGCGCGTGATCGAGCGCGAGCTGCGCGACCAGCTCGGCCCCGACTCCATCGTCGCCAGCTCGATGAACGGCGAGCCGGGCCTCTGGGTCGGCTTCTCGATCGCGCGCGACTCGTTCTGGCTCAAGGTCGACCCGACGCGAGTCGGGCCGATGTCGACAAGCACCATCGTCCTCTGGGTCTCGATCGCCCTCCTCGCGACGGTGCTCGGCTCGGCCGGCATCGCCCGGCTCATCAACCGCCCGCTCAAGGACCTCTCGTTCGCTGCGAGCCGGATCCGCGAAGGCGAGTACGACTCGCGCCTCGACGAGACGACGATGACGAGCGAGATCCGCCAGGTCAACATGGGCTTCAACCGGATGGCGCGCGAGCTCGCCAAGGTCGAGCAGGACCGCGCCGTGATGCTCGCCGGCATCTCGCACGATCTGCGCACGCCGCTCTCGCGCCTGCGCCTCGAAGCGGAGATGAGCGTCCAGGACGAAGAGGCGAAGAGCAACATGGCGATGGACATCGACCAGCTCGACGCGATCATCGACAAGTTCATGGACTACGCGCGGCCGGGCGACGTTAAGCTGGTATCGGTCGACGTCGCCGCCATCGTCGCGCGCGAGGCGGCGGCGTTCCGCGACCCGAGCCAGATCCGGATCCAGTCGAAGGTCGCGCCGGAGACGCACGTTCTCGCCGACGACGTCGAACTCGGTCGCGTCCTGCAGAACCTGTTCGAGAACGCGCGCCGCTACGGCCGCTCGACCGACACCGGCATCGCCCGGGTCGTCGTCACCTTTGCGCGCACGGGGCCGTGGGTGATCATCACCGTGCGCGACCACGGCCAGGGCGTCGATCCGAAGAAGCTCGACCAGCTGACGACACCGTTCTTTCGCGGCGACGCGGCGCGCACGGCGGCGACCGGCGCTGGGCTCGGGTTGGCGATCGTCGAGAAGGCGGTACAGCGCATGGGCGGCGCGTTCGAGGTCGCGAACGCGACGGACGGCGGGCTGCTCGCGCACATCCGGCTGAAGAAGGGGTGACGTTTGGCGGTCGGCACACCCGCCGGTCGCGAGACAACGCACAACGTCATTTGCGGGCAGTTACCGCGGCGGCGCCCTTGTTCGTCGCACAGGGGTGCTAGCCTGCGCGACGTGCCGATCCTGCGGTCAGCCTCATGCCTTCCGAACATGTCGCTCGATGGTCTCGTGCGACGGGGCGGCACGCCCGGCCGGATGCTCGTCCATTCCTTCGCGATCCTCGCACTCTCGGCCTGCGGTGGTGGCGGTGATACCGCGGTCACGGCGGCGGCATTGCCTGGGGCGTCGGCGCCGGGGCCAGGGATCGCGTCCGCCGCAACGGCCTGCGACGCCGTCACCGGCCGCGTGCTGCGGGTCGGTCCGGGTCGCCCCTACTTGACCCCTAGCGCGGCAGCGGCTGCCGCCACAGCGGGCGACGTCGTGCGCATCGATGCCGGCGACTACCACGGCGACGTCGCGACATGGTCGACGAGCAGCCTGACGATCTGCGGCGACGGCGGCCGCGCACGTCTCTTCGCCGACGGCCGCAACGCGCAGGGCAAGGCGATCTGGGTCGTCGGCGGCGCCGACGTGACGATCGACAGCATCGAGTTCCACGATGCCAAGGTCCCCGACCGGAACGGCGCCGGTATTCGCATCGAAGGCTCGAGCCTGGCGATCATCAACAGCGGCTTCTTCGACAACGAGGACGGTATCCTCGGCGGCGCCGGCGCGACGATCACCATCGACC
>JAYVVB010000465.1:0-5362 GCA_043787455.1 Rhizobacter sp. | reverse complement strand
TTCAAGGGCAACTACCTGTTTCGCCTGTGGACCGACGCGTCGTCGATCATCGACTACCTCGTCTATGCCCGGAACTACATCGGCGAATGCGAGGAGAAGTTCGGCATGGCGGCGGTCGAGGACATCCTCGACAGCTGTCACGCGCTGCAGAACTACGGCGTCGACCGCTATCACCGGCCGAGCAAGATCTCGCTCGCCGAAGAGCTGCAGCGCAGGAAGGACGGCCTGGCCTACGCGCAGACGCAGGTCAACGACATCTGGCGCACGCTGCCCCGGCGCGTCGAGCGGCCGGGCGAGGCCGACGAGTCGAAGCGCTTCCCGGCCGAGCCGCAGGAGAACATCCTCTACTTCATCGAAAAGAACGCGCCGCTGCTCGAGCCTTGGCAGCGCGAGGTCGTGCGCATCGTGAGGAAGATCGCGCAGTACTTCTACCCGCAGCGCCAGACCCAGGTGATGAACGAAGGCTGGGCCACGTTCTGGCATCACCAGCTCCTCAACACGCTCTACGACGAGGGTCACCTCACCGACGGCGTGATGATCGAGTGGCTGAAGTCGCACACCAACGTCATCTATCAGCCGCCGGTCGGCCACCCGGCGTACAGCGGCCTCAATCCGTATGCGCTCGGCTTCGCGATGTACACCGACATCCGGCGCATCTGCGAGCATCCGACCGACGAGGACCGCGAATGGTTCCCGAACCTGGCCGGCACGCCGTGGTTGCCGGCACTGCACCACGCCATGAGGAACTTCAAGGACGAGAGCTTCATTGGCCAGTACCTCTCGCCCAAGGTCATCCGCGACCTGCGCCTGTTCGCGATCCTCGACGACGAGCACCAGGAGCACCTGCGTGTCTCGGCGATCCACGACACCGCGGGCTATCGCGAGGTCCGCGAGGCGCTCTCGCGCCAATACGACCTCGCCTCGCGCGAGCCCGACATCCAGGTCTGGAGCGTCAACCTGCGCGGCGATCGTTCACTGACCCTGCGTCACACCCGTCACAACAACCGGCCGCTTCACGACGGCGTCCAGGAAGTGCTGAAGCACGTTGCCCGACTGTGGAGCTTCGGCGTGAACCTGGAAAGCGTCGACAAGTACGGCGACGTCACGTCGCACTGGTCCGTCGCCGCTTCGGACCCCTCGGTCGACTGACCGAGCCCCCGCGCTACAGCGCGAAGATCTTCCCAGGGTTCATGATGTTCTTCGGATCGAGCGCACGCTTGATCGTGCGCATGACGTCGATCGCATCGGCGCCGGCTTCCTCGACGAGAAAACCCATCTTGTGCAGGCCGATGCCGTGCTCGCCGCTGCACGTGCCCTCGAGCGCGAGCGCGCGCATCACGACCTTCTCGTTGAGCTGCTCGGCGATCTCGCGCTCCTGGGGCTTCTTCGGGTCGACGAGGTAGGCGATGTGGAAGTTGCCGTCGCCGACGTGGCCGACGATGTAGTGCATCATCCCTGCCGTCTCGGCCTCTTCCGAGGCCTTCACCACCGACTCGGCGAGGCGCGAGATTGGCACGCAGGTATCGGTGGTGACCGTGCGGCAGCCCGGCTTCATCTGCAGCCCGGCGAAGTAGGCGCGGTGGCGTGCGGTCCAGAGCTTTTTCCTCTCCTCGGGCGTCGTCGCCCACTGGAAGCCTTCGCCGCCGTGCTCCGACGCGATCGCCTGCACCATCGCCGACTGCTCGGCGACGCCCGCCTCGCTGCCGTGGAATTCCATCAGCAGCATCGGCGCTTCGGTGAGCGAGAGCTTGTCGTGCCGATTCACCGCCTGCACCGCGTAACGATCGAGAAGCTCGCAGCGGGCGATGGGAATGCCCATCTGGATGATCTCGATCGTCGTGCGCACAGCCGCGTCGATCGACGGGAAGGTGCAGGTCGCGGCCGACATCGCCTCGGGCACGGGATAGACGCGCAGCGTGACCTCGGTCATCACCCCGAGCGTGCCTTCGCTGCCGACGTAGAGCCGCGTCAGGTCGTAGCCGGCCGACGACTTGCGCGCGCGCGTACCGGTGTGGATGACGTCGCCCTTGGCGGTGACGACGGTGAGGCCGAGCACGTTCTCGCGCATCGTGCCGTAGCGGACGGCGTTGGTGCCGCTCGCCCGCGTCGCCGACATGCCGCCGATCGAGGCATTGGCGCCGGGATCGATCGGAAAGAAGAGGCCGGTGTGGCGGATTTCGTCGTTGACCTGCGTGCGCGTCATGCCGGCCTGGACGGTGACGGTGAGGTCCTCGGCGTTGACGGCGACGACCTGGTTCATGCGCGAGAGATCGATCGAGACGCCGCCCTGGACCGCGAGCAGGTGCCCCTCCAGCGAAGAGCCGATGCCGAACGGGATCACGGGCACGGCATGACGGTCAGCGAGCTTGACGACCTCGGCGACGTCCTCGGTGCTCTCGCAGAAGACGACCGCTTCGGGCGGCGGCGCATCGATCGGCGACTCGTCGCGACCGTGCTGCTCGCGCACCACCAGCGCGGTCGAACAGCGATCGCCGAAGCGCGCCTTCAGCGCCTCCAGCATCGCTGGCGGCACGGCCCGCGGCGCGAGGAGGGGCATCAGGTGGGCGGGCAGCGGTGCGTTCATGGCGGGCCTCTCCGGCCGGAAGGCCGAGCGGGCATTGTAAGAACGCGCCTTTCGTCCTGTCGACCGACGGCCACCCGCTGCTAGGATGGGCCGACCATGGCCCATCGACTGACCCAGATCGCGACCCGCACCGGCGACGACGGCACGACCGGACTCGGCGACGGCACGCGCGTCGCGAAGAGTGATCTGCGCATCGCCGCGCTCGGTGACGTCGACGAGCTCAACTCGACGCTCGGCGTGATCCTCGCCGAGCCGCTGCCCGACGACGTCCGCGAGCTGCTCGTTGTCGTCCAGCACGAGCTCTTCAATCTCGGCGGCGAGCTGTCGATCCCAGGCTATGCCCTGCTCAAGATCGAGGCCGTCCTCCGCCTCGACGAAGCGCTCGCGCGCTACAACGCGAGCCTGCCGCGGCTGAAGGAATTCATCCTGCCGGCGGGCACGCGCAGCGCAGCGCTCGCGCATGTCAGCCGCACGGTCGCGCGTCGCGCCGAGCGTGCGGTGGTCGCGCTGGCGGCGGGCGATGCCGTTCGCAGCGAAGCGCGCCAGTACCTGAACCGGCTCAGCGACCTGCTCTTCGTGCTCGCCCGAGTGCTCAACCGCGCCAACCTGGACGGCCTGGGCGGCGGCGACGTGTACTGGAAGAGCGAGCGTCTCGCCCGCGACGCCGACTGAGGACGCCACAGTCAAACGGCGGCGAGCGACGAGGGCTGCGTGGCTCGGCGCGCCGCGACCGCGGCGCTGAACGTCTCCAGCGTCGCGACCGAATCGTCCCAACCGAGGCAGGCGTCGGTGATGCTCTGGCCGTAGACGAGCCGAGCCGGGTCGTCCTTGCCGGCGACGAACTTCTGCGCCCCTTCCTGCAGATGGCTCTCGACCATCACGCCGAAGATGCATCGGCTGCCGCCTTCGATCTGGGCCGCGATGTCGCGGGCGACGTCAATCTGGCGCGAGTGGAGCTTGCCGCTGTTGGCATGGCTGCAGTCAACCATCAGCGTGCACGGCAATTTGGCCGACTCGATCTCCTTGCACGCCGAGGCGATCGACGCCGCGTCGTAGTTCGGCGCCTTGCCGCCGCGCAGGATCACGTGGCAGTCGGGGTTGCCGCGCGTTTCGACGATCGCGACCTGGCCGTTCTTGTGCACCGAGAGGAAGTGGTGCGGCCGGGCCGCGGCCTGGATCGCGTCGATCGCGATCCGGATGTTGCCGTCGGTGCCGTTCTTGAAGCCGATCGGCGCCGACAGGCCCGAGGCAAGCTCGCGGTGCACCTGGCTCTCGGTCGTGCGCGCGCCGATCGCGCCCCACGCGATCAGGTCACCGAGGTACTGCGGCGAGATCACGTCGAGGAACTCGCTGCCGGCCGGCATGCCGAGCTTGTTGATCTCTAGCAGCAGCTGGCGGCCGATACGCAAGCCCTCGTCGATGCGATAGCTCTCGTCGAGGTAGGGATCGTTGATCAGCCCCTTCCAGCCGACCGTCGTGCGCGGCTTCTCGAAATAGACGCGCATGACGATCTCGAGCGTGCCGGCGAAGCGGTCGCGCTCGGCCTTCAGCTTCTTCGCATATTCGACCGCGGCAAGCGGATCGTGGATCGAGCACGGCCCCATGATCACGAGCAGGCGATCGTCCTCGCGCCGCATGATTCGGCGCACGCGCTCGCGCGTCGTGCCGATCTGCTGTTCGACCGGCGTGCCCGCAATCGGGAAGAAGCGGATCAGATGTTCCGGCGGCGGCAGCGGCATCACGTTCTCGATCCGCAGGTCGTCGGTGCGGCTCGTTCGCTCGCCGTTCGCATATGCACTGTCGGCGGCGGACGTCGACTTGATCTTCACCATGGCATGTTCTCCTTCAGGTCGCGAGACCAAAAAAAACCGCCGGGGGTCGCCCGGCGGTTTTGGATTCGGTTTGCGCTTTCTTCGTCTAGGCGCCAGCCTCTCCACCCGTCGAGCGGTGCAGATGAGCAAAATACGCATAAAACCAAGTACGCGAAATCATGGCGCGAATGTAGCACGGCGCCTCGACGCCTCGTCAATGTCCCAAGGAGACAGAAGTCATGGATCGCAGGAAAGTGTTGTCGACGAGTAGCGCCGCGGCCGTCGCCGCGCTCGCCGGGTGCGCCACGGGCGCCGGCGCGCCAGCGTCTTCGTCGGGCTCGCGCACGGTCTTCAGTGTGGCCCAGCCGATGCTGCCGATCGTCGGCACGAGCGAGATGTTCCCGGTGCGCCGCATCTACTGCATCGGCCGCAACTACGCAGCGCACGCGCGCGAGATGGGCTCCGACCCGAACCGCGAGCCGCCGTTCTTCTTTCAAAAGCCGAGCGATGCGATCCAGTTCGTCGCCGTCGGCACGACGGCCGAACACCCTTATCCACTGCTCACCAGGAACTACCACTACGAGATCGAGCTCGTCGCCGCGCTCGGCAAGGGCGGCCGCAACGTCCCGGTCGACGATGCGCTCTCGCTCGTCTACGGCTACACCATCGGACTCGACATGACGCGGCGCGACCTGCAGCGCGCGATGGGCGACGAGAAAAAGCCCTGGGAGATCGGCAAGAGCTTCGACCGCTCCGCGCCGATGGGGCCGCTGCACCGCGTCGCCGACGTGGGGCACTTCACGAAGGGCGCGATCACGCTCACGGTGAACGGCGCGGTCAAGCAGAGCGCCGACCTGAACATGATGACTTGGAGCGTCGCCGAGCAGATCGCCAAGCTGTCGCAGGCCTTCGAACTGATGCCGGGCGACCTGATCTACAGCGGCACGCCCGAGAATGTCGGCCCGGT
>JAYVVB010000464.1:0-2769 GCA_043787455.1 Rhizobacter sp. | reverse complement strand
CATAGCCGTTGGAGGCAAAGCCACCGTCGAGGCTGAACCCCGCCTTGCCGCTGGCGATCAGGTACAAAACGCCGGCCGCGGCGATCGCACCGACGACCTGTGCGAAGACATATGGAATGAGGTCCTGCGCCTTGAAGCGGCCGCCGACGACCAGCCCCAAGGACACAGCCGGGTTGAGGTGGCACCCCGAGACATGGCCGAGTGCGTAGGCCATGGTGAGCACGGTTAGCCCGAAGGCCAGCGCCACGCCCGCAAAGCCAATCCCAAGACCGGGAAATGCAGCGGCAAGGACAGCGCTGCCGCAGCCGCCGAGGACGAGCCAGAAGGTCCCGAAGAACTCGGCGGCAAGACGGTTAGATAGGGGCACGTTCAGACTCCAATCGGACGGTGTAGGTCAATTCTGCGCGATCTGTGACGTTACTGCGGGACCGCTGCAGCAAGGGCTGCCCACGCCGTAGGCGTCAGAGGGTGAGTCGGTCCTGCGCTGGCGATCGGGCTCGATGACAGCTCGACAACCACCATCTCCGCGGCCGGCTTTTGATGTGGACCATCTGACCGTTGACGCCCGACGCCTCGAACGCGCCGGCGGCGTTGTGCAGGATGATCTCTTCCCGATCGCACAAGAGCTCCGATGGGGATAATTGCATCGTTCCAGCAAGCCACATGATGTCGCCGCTACAGTGCCGCATGCCTGCTGCACGCCTCTTCGCCACACTCGTTCTCGTCGCCACGCTCGCCGCCTGTTCGAGCGTGCGGCCGTGGATCAATGCGCCGCGCAGCGCCGACACCGAGCTCGACGGCGCCGCCATCGCCAAACGTGATTCGAACGCTCTGTTCGCAGTGACCCTTTCGGGCGGCGGTGCGCGTGCTGCCGCGTTCGGCTATGGCGTGCTGCAGGAGCTGCGAGACACGCCGTGCTGCTGGACCAACCACGGCGGCAACGTGCTCGACGCCGTCGATCTGGTGAGCGGCGTTTCGGGCGGCAGCGTCGTCGCGGCCTACTTCGCCGCCTTCGGCTCCGCCGGGCTCGACGCCTTCGAGCCCGACTTCCTGCGCCAGAACTTCCAGGAAGGCCTCGTCGGCCAACTCGCGCGGCCGGCCAATCTGTTCGACCTCACCTCGCCCTGGTTCGGCCGCAGCCAGCTGCTCGAGCGCCGGCTCGACACGCTCTACCGCGGCATGACATTCGGCGACGTCGAGCGCCGGCCGCGCCACCCGCAACTAGTGGTGACCGCGACCGACATGACGCTCGGCACCGGCTTC
Source organism: Rhizobacter sp. (assembly GCA_043787455.1). Taxonomy (GTDB): domain Bacteria; phylum Pseudomonadota; class Gammaproteobacteria; order Burkholderiales; family Burkholderiaceae_C; genus Schlegelella_A. Next base: position 1,506 of record JAYVVB010000464.1, on the reverse strand, counting down.
GACTTCACCGCTGACACCTTTCGCCTGATCTGCTCCGACCTTCACAGCGTGCCGCTCTCGTTCGCGGTCACGGCTTCCTCGGCCGTTCCACTGCTGCTCAGTCCGATGACGCTGCGCAATTACGGCGGCGATTGCCCGGCCGGTGTCGCGAACCCCGGCAGCACGAGTGCAGCGCGTAACGCGCCGCTCGAGAACGACTACCGTGCGCGTCTGTTTCAGGCACAGAGCCGCAGCTACCTCGATGCCGCGGCGCGGCCTTATATCCATCTCGTCGACGGTGGCCTGGCCGACAACCTCGGCGTCCGCCGCCTGCTCGACGTGGCGCTCTCCGGCGGCGGCATGGACGCGGCATTCAGCGAGGTCAAGGTCGCGCCTGGCAGCGTGCACAAGCTGGTGCTCGTGGTCGTCAATGCCGAGCGCGACCCCGAGCGCAACATCGACGCGAGCGACCACGTACCCGGCACCACCGAGGTTGTCGATGCGCTGCTGTTCGGGACCGGTAATCGCGCCACGGTCGAGACGCAGGAGTTCCTTGCCGACATCGGTCGGCGCTTTCGCGAAGACGTGAAGAGCGGGCACCGTTTTGCCAGCTTCGCGCCCGATGCCGAGCTGTTCCTCGTGCTGGTGAACCTGCGCGATGCACAGGGCGAGGCCCAGCGCCGGTTGCTGCAGGTGCCGACCGCCTTCACCATCGGCAACACCGAGGTCACGAGCCTCGTCGCGGCCGGCCGGTCTGTGCTGCGCGCGTCGAAGGAATTCCAGGCGCTCAAGCGCTCGTTGGGGTTGCCGGCTGCGCCTTGATACTCACGCACTAGAAGCGGAGGCTATGGGAAAGACGCTTCTCGAAAAGCCATCGAAGAGCTTCGATCGTGTGCCCACGAACTGCGAACGGCTCTTCGGCGACCGTCGCGGACCACGCTGCCCGCCATGCCGATTTCAGAACGGACGGGGAATTTGCGAAGACCAGCGCGGGGTCATATGGGGAACGTACCCCACTCGAAGCTGCTTAGCCCACACGTTGGCCCGCTCTCCAATACTTGCTCTACGGGCGAGGTCAACCGTCACTTTTGGCACCCAAATCCAGTCGACCCCACATAAGACTGATTCGGCGGCGGGCAGTTCTTCACTGCTCGTGCGACGTTCAATTCTCCAATCGCACGTCAGAACAGGCTGCAACGGGATCCGTCGTTGTCGCGCCGTCGGATCTTAGTTCGCAAAGCTGGAAAGCGGCTTTTCCTCGATTGTTCGCGTAGAAGAACCTCGTGTAGCCCGGGACCAGTGCGATAGCGTCGTTGACATAGAGAAATACCTCTCCGCTCTGATCAGCTATGAAGGTTGCGGTAGCGGTTTTTGGCGAGACTCCGGCGCTCATCTGATGTTCGTCGTCGCCATAGAGTCCGACGCGAACAATCGGCTGAAACCAAGCAGCTCGCCACGACCGTTTCAGCGGCGCAGCCACCAGGTGGATGTAGGTGAGACGAGGCAAGCCCTCCGCGTTCGCGTCAA
>JAYVVB010000463.1:0-6910 GCA_043787455.1 Rhizobacter sp. | reverse complement strand
CGGGTGTGCTTCTCGGGGATGAGGAGCAGGTTCTTCGCCTCGGGGCAGATCTTCTCGATCGCCGCCATCGCCGCCTGCACGGCGAGCGGCAGCATCTCGTTCGTGAGATTGTTGAAGCCGCCCGGGAAGAGGTTGGTGTCGACCGGCGCCAGCTTGAAGCCGGCATTCCTCAGGTCGACCGACGTGTAGAACGGCGGCGTGTGCTCCAGCCACTCGAGCCGGAACCAGCGCTCGATCGCCGGGAGCGACTCGAGCATGCGCTGCTCGAGCTCGTTGATCGGCCCGGTGAGTGCGGTGATGAGATGGGGAACCATGGCAGGATGCGAGCTTTCTGACCGCCCCCGGTCGGCAGGCGGAGCCGGGATTCTAGGCATATGGGGTGCCCGGTCGTCGACGCAAGCGACCGGCGGCCCCAGAAAAAAGGGGCCACCGCACGCGGTGGCCCCGGCAGTCGCCCGAAGGCGAGGGCTCCGATCAGCTGTTGTACGCGGTCTCGCCGTGGGACGCGATGTCGAGGCCTTCGCGCTCGTCTTCCTCGTTGACACGCAGGCCGATCGTCATGTCGACGATCTTGTAGGCGATCAGCGAGACGACGCCCGACCAGACGATGGTCAGCAGGATGGCCTTGGTCTGGATCCAGACCTGGTCGAGGATCGGCACCGAGCCGACCGTCGCCGTAACCCAATCCGTGACCTGGCCCGGGCCGCCGAGCGCCTGGGTGTTGAACACGCCCGTCAGCAGCGCGCCGACGATGCCACCGACACCGTGGACGCCGAACACGTCGAGCGAGTCGTCCGCGCCGAGCAGCCGCTTCAGGCCGCTCACACCCCAGAGGCAGGCGAAGCCGGCGGCGAAGCCGATCACGAGCGCACCCATCAGGCCGACGTTGCCGCAGGCCGGGGTGATCGCCACCAGACCGGCGACCGCGCCCGAGGCCGCGCCGACCATGGACGGCTTGCCCTTGAACATCGCTTCGCCGAGCGTCCACGCCAGGACGGCCGCAGCGGTCGCCGAGAACGTGTTGATGAAGGCGAGCACGGCCGTGTTGTTGGCTTCGAGCGCCGAGCCGGCGTTGAAGCCGAACCAACCGACCCACAGCAGCGCGGCACCGACCATCGTCAGCGTCACCGAGTGCGGCGTGAAGGCCTCTCGGCCGTAGCCCAGGCGCTTGCCGACCATGAAGGCACCCACCAGGCCGGCGACGGCCGAGTTGATGTGGACGACCGTGCCGCCGGCGAAGTCGAGCGCTCCCCACTGGAAGGCGAGACCCGCCTTCGCAGCGACCGCGTCGACGACGGCCTTGCTCGTATACGCGTCCGGGCCGGCCCAGTACCAGACCATGTGCGCGATCGGGCAGTAGCTGAACGTGAACCAGAGGGCCATGAACGCGAGCACGGCGGAGAACTTCATGCGCTCGGCGAAGGCGCCGACGATGAGGCAGCACGTGATCGCGGCGAAGGTCCCCTGGAACGCGAGGTACAGCAGCTCGGGAATCACCACGCCCTTGCTGAACGTCGCGGCCATGGCGAAGTCGCCCTTGCTGGCGTCGAACAGGCCCCTCATGAAGACGCGGTCGAAGCCGCCGATGAAGGCGTTGTTCTCAGTGAACGCGAGGCTGTAGCCGTACAGGCACCAGAGGACGACGATCATCGAGAAGGTGACGAACACCTGCATCAGCACCGACAGCATGTTCTTGCTGCGGACCAGGCCGCCGTAGAACAGCGCCAGCGCCGGCACCGACATCATGATGACCAGCGCCGTGGCGACGATCATCCAGGCGACGTCGCCCTTGTTGGGCACCGGAGCCGAGGCTGCGGGCGCCACGGCCGACGCCGCGTCGGCCGCGGAACCTGCGGCGGCCGGAGCCGACGCCATCGCGGCCGCCGGAGCGGCCGTCGCACCGGAGGCGGCGTCGGACGCGGCTTGCGCGAACGCATTGCCGCTCGTCACGAGGGCGAGCAAGCTGAGAAGAAATGCGAGAAGGAGTTTGTTCATGATGTTGTTCTTGTCGGGCCTCAGAGGGCGTCCTTGCCGGTCTCGCCGGTGCGGATGCGAACCACCTGCTCGAGCGTCGAGACGAAGACCTTGCCGTCGCCGATCTTGCCAGTGCGAGCGGCGGCCTCGACGGCCTCGATGACGCGATCGACGATGGCATCGTCGACGGCGGCCTCGATCTTTACCTTGGGCAGGAAGTCAACGACGTACTCGGCGCCCCGATAGAGCTCGGTGTGGCCCTTCTGCCGGCCGAAGCCCTTGACTTCCGTCACCGTCACGCCCTGCACGCCGATTGCGCTCAGCGCCTCACGAACTTCGTCGAGCTTGAACGGCTTGACGATCGCGGTCACCATCTTCATGGTCGCTCCCTCCTGTTTGAATCAATGAACCCGGCTCGCCTCCGGCGCGATCACCGCGCCGGAGTGGCACTCACATCGACTTGCTGATCGTGAAGATGACGCGCGCCTTGTTGCCGTCGCCGTAGTAGTCCTTCTTGGTCGCGCCGACGAGCGCGCCAGCGGCCGAGAAGCCCGAGCCCAGGTCGTAGGTGACGCCGAGCTTGTAGTCGGCGAAATTCGGCACGCCGATGCCCTTGCCGGCGCCGTCCCTGACGTTGCGAAGGTCCGACGCGTAGCGCGTGTAGCCGACGTGCGCGTTGAGCGTGAGCTTGTCGACCAGCGGATAGTTGCCGCTCAGGTCGAAGTAGAGCGTGTTGCGGCCCTTCGGACGGGACGTCAGAGGAACGCCAAGCTGAAAGCTCTCGCCGATGCCGAAATAGTCCTTCGAGACCGTCCACGAGGTCTTGAACGACAGCCAGTCGTAGCTCAGTGCGCCGTAGAGCTCGGTGACGTTGAAGTCGATCGTCTTGTTCTTCTGCGGGTAGTAGTACTGCAGGATGCCGACGTCGTAGCCGACGTCCTTGACGATCTCGCCCTTGTAGCCGCCATAGAAGTCCATCTCGATCGCCGCATTGCTGAAGCTGACGTTCGAGTTCCAGTTGCCGAGGTAGAAGCCGTTCTGCGACCAGTCGAAGCCGCCCTGCAGCGCCGGCGAGAGCCAGTTGGTGTTGCCTTGGTCCTGGCCGCGGAACTTGTACTTGGTGGTGAGCGCGATGTTGGCGCTGAAGGGCGATGCCGGCGCCTCGGGCGCATTCGCAGCAGCGGCCTGCGGACCTGGCGCCGCGGGCGGCGTCTGGGCCCCTGCGGCCATGGCGAGGGCGGCAAGCACGGGCACGAGGATCAGTGTTTTCTTCATCAGGACTCCGGGAGATCGGTTTTGGGGCTGATGGGAACTTCTGCACGATACGTGCCATGCGTTCCCAACCGGTGCCTCGGGCCTGGCTGTGATGGCACCGCAAAGGCGATCGGCACCAGCGTGATGCATCACCCCCCGCAAATGGGCGGAGTCGGTGCGGGCGATGCACCCGCAAGGATGGGGCACGGGCCCGCGTCGGCCTTCCACAATGCCGAGCCACTCTCGACGTGCACGCTTCGCATGGCCTTCGCCCTCGTCCACAGCCGCGCCTTGCGCGGGCTCGAGTCACCCGCGGTGACCGTCGAAGTGCACCTCGCCAATGGCTTACCGAGCTTCACGCTCGTCGGCCTTGCGGACACCGAAGTCAAGGAATCGCGCGAGCGGGTGCGCGCGGCGCTGCAGACCAGCGGCCTCGAGTTCCCGCACAACAAGCGGGTCACCGTGAGCCTCGCCCCGGCCGATCTGCCGAAGGAGTCGGGTCGCTTCGACCTGCCGATCGCGCTCGGCATCCTGGCCGCGGCCGGCCAGCTCGACGGCGCACGACTCGAGCGCTTCGAGTTCGCCGGCGAGCTCTCGCTGGCGGGCGAACTGCGTCCGGTGCACGGCGCGCTCGCGATGGCGCTCGCCTTGCGACGCACGCCGGCCGCGGTCCCGCGCACGCTTGTCCTGCCGCAGGCCAGCGCCGACGAATCGGCGCTCGTCGGCGGCCTCGAGGTGCGCGGCGCGCATCATCTCGTCGACGTCGTGCGCGCGCTCCTGCCCGGCGAGGCCGCCGACGCCAGCGGCCTGCACGAGCCGCGGCCGATGGCGTGCAGCGCGGCGCGAGACCTGCCCGACCTGCGCGACGTGCGCGGCCAGGCCGGGGCCAAGCGCGCGCTCGAGATCGCCGCCGCGGGCCAGCTGAGCCTGCTCATGGTCGGACCGCCCGGCACCGGCAAGTCGATGCTGGCGCAACGGCTCGTCGGCCTGCTGCCGCCCCTCACGCACGAGGAAGCGCTCGAGTCGGCGGCGATCCAGAGCGTCGCGGGCGCCTTCTCGACCGGCAGGTGGCGCGAGCGTGTGCTGCGCGCGCCGCACCACACGGCCTCGGCGGCGGCGCTCGTCGGCGGCGGCTCGCCGCCGCGGCCGGGTGAAGCTTCGCTCGCCCATCACGGCGTGCTCTTCCTGGACGAGCTGCCCGAGTTTCCGCGCGCCGCGCTCGAGGCCTTGCGCGAGCCGCTGGAGAGCGGCCGCATCGTCGTCTCGCGGGCAGCGCGACAGGCCGAGTTCCCGGCATCGTTCCAGCTCGTCGCGGCGATGAACCCGTGCCCGTGCGGCCAGCTCGGCAACGCCGGCAAATCGTGCCGGTGCACGCCAGACGCCGTGCTGCGCTACCAGGCGAGGATCAGCGGCCCGCTGCTCGACCGCATCGACCTGCAGATCGAGGTGCCCGCGGTATCGCCGTCACAACTCGGGGCGAGCGCCGACGGCGAATCGAGCGCGGTGGTCGCGAACCGCGTCGGCGCGGCGCGGCGCTGGGCGGTCGAGCGTCAGGGCACGGCCAACTGCCATCTCGCCGGCGCCGCGCTCGATCGCCATTGCCGGCTCGACGACCCGGCCGCGCAGTTCCTGCAAAGCGCGACGACGCGCCTTGGCTGGTCGGCGCGCGGCTTTCATCGCATCCTGCGCGTCGCCCGCACGATCGCCGATCTCGACGCGAGCGCGTCCGTCACGGTCCCCCATCTCGCCGAGGCAATCCAGTACCGGCGTGCCCTCGGCTAGGGATGAGGGCGATCGGCCGATCAGAGCAAGGGGGCGAGTGCGCGCTCGGCGGCTGCGACGCTGCTCGCGCTCCGCTCGGCCCAGCTCTTGAGCTGGTCGCGACCGATCTTGCCGACGTTGAAGTACGTCGACTCGGGATGCGCGAAGTAGAAGCCAGCGACGCTCGCCGCCGGCAGCATCGCCATGCTCTCGGTGAGTTCCATGCCGATCTCGTCGCAGCCGAGGGTGCGGAAGAGGTCGCGCTTGACCGTGTGGTCGGGGCAGGCCGGATAGCCGGGTGCGGGCCGGATGCCGCGATAGCGCTCGGCGACGAGACCCGCGGTGTCGAACGCCTCGTCTGTCGCGTAGCCCCAAAAGTCGGTTCGCACGCGCTGGTGCAGGCGTTCAGCGAAGGCCTCGGCTAGGCGATCGGCGAGCGCCTTGAGCATGATCGCGCTGTAGTCGTCGAGGTCGGCCGCGAACTGCTGCTCCTTCTTCTCGACACCGAGCCCGGCGGTGACGGCGAAGAGGCCGATGTAGTCGTTCTTGCCCGAGCCCTTGGGCGCGATGAAGTCGGCGAGGCACCGGTTCGGGCGCTTGATGCCCTCGACGACCGGACGCACGCTCTGCACGCGCAGGCCGCGCCAGGTGAAGAGCACGTCGCAGCGCGACTCGTCGCTGTAGATCTCGATGTCGTCGTCGCCGACGCTCGCTGCCGGATAGAGGCCGACGACGCCGTTGGCACGCAGCCACCGGCCTTCGATCACGCGCCGCAGCATCCGCTTGCCGTCGGAGAAGAGACGCCGTGCCGACTCGCCGACGATCTCGTCGGTGAGGATCGCCGGATACGGCCCGGCGAGCTCCCAGGTCTGGAAGAACGGACCCCAGTCGATCATCTCGGCGATCTCGGCCAGGTCCTGGTTCTTGAGCAGACGCCGGCCAATGAACTTCGGCGCCGGCGGCGTGTAGCTGGCCCAGTCGATCGGCGTCTTGTTGGCGCGCGCCCCGGCGAGCGTGACCAGCGCCGTCGCCTTCTTGCTCGCGTGCTGGGCGCGCACGCGCGCGTAGTCGGCCTCGAGCTCGGCGACATACGCGGCTGCCCGATCGTCGGAGAGCAGCTCGCTGCAGACGCCGACCGAACGGCTGGCATCGGGCACGTAGACGACCGGGCCTTCGTAGTGCGGCGCGATCTTCACCGCCGTGTGGACGCGGCTCGTCGTCGCGCCGCCGATCAGGAGCGGGATCTTCCTGATGCGGAAAAAGTCGTCGCGCTGCATTTCGCTCGCGACGTGCTGCATCTCCTCGAGGCTCGGCGTGATGAGTCCGCTCAGGCCGATGATGTCGGCGCCTTCGACCTTCGCCCGGGCGAGGATGTCCTGGCACGCGACCATCACGCCCATGTTGACGACCTCGAAGTTGTTGCACTGGAGGACGACGGTGACGATGTTCTTGCCGATGTCGTGGACGTCGCCCTTGACGGTCGCGATGACGATCTTGCCCTTGGCCCTGGCCTCGCCGCCGCCCTCGATGAGGAGGAGCTTCTCGGCCTCGATGTAGGGCAGCAGGTGGGCGACGGCCTGCTTCATGACGCGCGCCGACTTCACCACCTGCGGCAGGAACATCTTGCCCTGGCCGAAGAGGTCGCCGACGATATTCATGCCGGCCATGAGCGGGCCTTCGATGACGTGCAGCGGCCGGCCGCCTTCGGCGCGGATCTTCTGCCACGCCGCCTCGGTGTCCTCGACGATGAACTCGGTGATGCCATGGACGAGAGCATGCGAGAGCTTCTCGTCGACGGTCTTCGGCTGCTCCGGCGTGCCGCGCCAGGCGAGGCGCATCGAGTCGTCGCGCGACATGCCTTTGGCACGCTCGGCGATCTCGATCAGCCGCTCACCGGCGGTCGCCGGCGCTTCGCCTGCCT
>JAYVVB010000462.1:0-9771 GCA_043787455.1 Rhizobacter sp. | reverse complement strand
CCTTCGGCCGCTTCGATGACCCCGGACTGTTCGGCAGGCGCGCCCGTCGAGCGGTAGAAACGTGTCGCGCCCGGCGTCGTGATGAGCGCGTGCGTGTCGGGCTCCAGTCTTACGTCGATCGACAGGTGATCGCCGCCGACCATCCCGCCCGGCGGATGGACGAGGACGCTGTGGCATACGCCGCCTTCCGGATGGAGACTGCGCAGCACCCGCAGCGGGCCGTCGTGGCGGTCGCGCACGACGGTGCGTGTGTCGACGACGCGATAGTCGAGTGCGAGGCTGCCGCGCCAGCCCATCGATGTCGCGCGTCGAGCGAAGGGCGCGACGCGACTACGCGCCGGCGAACCGGCCGACGACCTCGCGCAGGATGTCGCGCACATCACGAAGTCCATTCGAGCTCGGCATCCAGGCGAGCGCCGGCGTGTCGAGCCGGCGCGCCAGGCCCATCGGCGCTGCTTCGATCTGGATGTCGGGGCCCGCGGCCTCGACGAAGGCGCGCATGGCTCGCGCCATGTGCCAGCCGTTGGTGACGAGCACCACGTGGCTGATGCCGGCGGGCTTCAGAAGGGCCATCGTCCGCGCCGCGTTCTCTCTCGTGTCGCGCGAGTCGTCCTCGATCCACCTGATCGGCCGGCCGAACTCCTCCGCCGCGATCTTGCCGGCAACGCGCGACTCGGCGGTCGAATCCGCCTGCGCCCAGCCGGTGCCGCCGCTGAAGGCCATCGGCGCGCCCGTCTGCGCGGCGAGCCAGATGCCGTAGCGCAATCGCTCGAGCGACAGCGACGTCAGGCTGCTGACGCCGTACTCTGGCGCGAACGGTTCGGTGCCCGCGCCGAGGATGACGATCGCGAGCGGCTTCTTCGCCAGCGCCTCGACGCGCAGCTCGCGGATGCGGTCGAAGCCGAGCGCCGCGGGCGAGGGCAGGATCAGCTGCGAGAGGCCGCGCGCCGCGCCGCTGCACGCCGAGAGCCAGAGCATGACGACGGCGAAGACGATGACCAGCCAGCCGAGGCCGCGCCGGGGCAGCAGCAGGCGCGCGCCGAACAGGACGAGCACCAGGAACGGCACCGGCGGCAGGAGCAGCGCTCCGATGACGGGCTTCCACGACCCGATGCCGAGCAACACGAAGAAACTGTTCACGAGGTGGGATTGCAGCGAGCCGAAGGCGGCGGGCGCGATTGTCGCGGGTCAACGGCCCTAGGGCGCGAGTCGCTCGCGTATCCAAATGTCTTTCTCGCGCCGATAGCGCAACCGGTCGTGCAGGCGCGACTTTCGTCCCTGCCAGAACTCCCAGGTTTCGGGACGGAGCCGGTAGCCGCCCCAGTGCGGCGGCCGGGGCGGCCTCAGCATGAACTTCGCGCCGTAACGCGCGGCGTTGGCGAGGAGCGTCCCACGCGAGGCGATCACCTGGCTCTGCGGCGACGCCCACGCGCCGATGCGCGAGTCGAGCGGACGCGAGTCGAAGTAAGCGTCCGACTCGGCCGCCGAGACCTTCTCGACGCTGCCTTCGATGCGCACGACCCGCTCCAGCTCGACCCAATGGAACTGAAGGGCTGCGAACGGGTGGGCGGCGAGCTCCCGGCCCTTGCGGCTCTCGTAGTTGGTGAACCAGACGATGCCGTCGCCATCGAAGCCCTTGACCAGGACGATCCGCGTCGACGGCCGACCGTCCGCGCCGACGGTCGCCAGGGTCATGGCGTTCGGTTCTGGCAGTTGCCCGGCGATCGCCTGCTCGAGCCAGACCTCGAACTGCTTCGACGGGTCCGCATCGGAAGCCGACTCGTCGAGCTCGGCCAGCTCATAGCTCTTGCGCAACGCGGCGATGTCAGTCATCCGACAAGTATAGAAAACCGCGCGTCCCGGCCCGATGCTTGCCCTGGGCGACCCGAAGACGACCCGCGAGCACTGTCGTGTTGGGGGAAGGCCTTACGTAGACCTCCCACTTCCTCGATCGACCCGCGTCTCCCATCCTCGACGCATGTCCACTCAACATTCGGTGATCGTGCTGGCGGCCGGCCAGGGGTCGCGCTTCACAGGGGAAGAGCACAAGCTGGCGCAGCGCCTCGGCGAGACGAACGTGCTCACCGCCACGCTCGCCAACGCGCTCGCCAGCCATTTGCGCGTCGTCGTCGTCACCACCGCTGCCTTCGCCGACGTCGCGCGCAGCAGCGTCGCTGCGCGTGATGTCGTCGTCCTGCCCGAGGTCGGCTCGTCGGGCGCAGGCGGGCTCGGGATGGGCGTCTCGATCGCGGCCGGAGTCAACGCCTGCCCCAACTCGCGCGGCTGGCTCGTCCTGCCCGGCGACATGCCGCTGGTACGGTCGTCGACCCTGGTCGCCGTCGCTCTCGCGCTCGATCATCATCCGATCGCTTTCGCGCAGCACCGCGGCCGGCGCGGTCATCCCGTCGGCTTTTCAGCCGAGCTGTACTCCGAGCTTGCCGCGCTGAGCGGCGACGAAGGCGCGCGTCGCCTCGTCGCGCGCTATCCGGCCTTCGCCGTCGAGCTCGACGATCCGGGCGTGCTGATCGACATCGATACCGAAGAGGATCTGGTCGCGGCACGTGTCGGTGCTCGCGACGCGGCGGCCGACCGAGAACGGCCCGCAGCGGCCGAGACCTGAGCCGACCTCAGGCCGTGAGCGAGTGCCGGCGTGCGAGCGCGACCAGGCGCTCGACGTCGCGATCGCGAATACCGCAGGTGCGCAGCGAGCGCTCGGTCTCGACCAGGTAGGCGAGGGTGCTGCCGTAGCGGCCGTTGGCCGTGCGCAGGATCTCGATCAGCTCGCCGTCGGGCAGCGCGCCGGTGTGGCTCGGGCTGCGCCGGCTGAGCGTGAAGGCCAGGCCGCGGACGACGCCCTGCGGCGTGCGGCAGCTGAGCCATTTGGGGTCGTAGACGCCGGTCGGCATCTCACGGTTCCAGAGGCGGGCGAGCTCGGCCTCGACGCGCGGCTGCTCGATCCGGTAGGCGCGACCGCGGCAGGAGCCGCCGGGCACGAGCGCGAACACCAGGCCCGGGCACTCGCGCGTGCCGCGGTTGATGTGCGAGCGCATCGCCAGGGCGCGGTGCCAGCCGTAGACCGTCGCCGGCCGGTCCTCGGAGGCTTCGAACTCCGGCTTCCAGATCAAGGAGGCGTAGCCGAAGATCCAGACATCGCCGCGCTGGCCCCACGCGTCGAGGGCGAGGTCGAGGAGGCGGCGCGGATCCCGCGTACCGGCCGGGAGAAGGGGAGTCGCCGTCATCGCCAACTAGAATCGGCCGCCGAAGAACAACGAAAAATCATGGACGCTTCCAAACCCGCGCCGCCGAGAAATTCTTCACGGACTTTGGTCATCGCCCTGGTCGCGGTGCTGATCGTCGTGGCCATTGCAGGAATCGTGCTCGCGGGGATGCGCGGTCGACCGACAGGCTCCGGCGCGGCGCTCTCTTCTCCAACGCAGCAGGGCGGCGACGCGCCGACAGCGACCGCCCCGGCGATCGCCGCCGAGGCCGGCGCAGGGCCGAACCAGATCGCCTTCGCGAGCGCATCGGACACACTCTCGCCGGGCGCCCTCAAGAAGATCGCCGATATCGCCCTGACGGCCAGGAAGGAGAGCCACACGGTCGTCGTCGCCGCCCAGCTCGAGGCCGGCAACGAGCGCGAGCAGCGGATGGAGCTGACCAAGAAGCGCGCCGACGCCGTGCGTCGGGCGCTGCAGGCGGGCGGGATGTCGCTGAGCGCGCTCAAGGTGCAGATCTCGGAGTTGCCGGCCGGCCTTGTCTCGCCGCTCGACGCCGACCGGATCGAGCTCAGCATGAGGTGATCGCGGCGCGTCGCGCCGCGGTCTGCCGATCCCGAACCGCCCTGGAAACCATCCCATGAAGCAGGCCGTCGTCGACGTCACCGGCCGGATCCGCGCGAAGAGCCGCGAGCTCCGCGTCGAGTACCTTAAGCGCGTCGACGCCATGCTCGGCCGCGCCCCTGTATCGCGCCGGCTCGGCTGCGCCAACCTGGCCCACGCCGTCGCGGCCTTGCCGGCGGCCGACAAGATGAGCATCGTCGCCGCGAAGGCGCCCAACATCGGCGTGGTCACGGCCTACAACGACATGCTCTCGGCGCACCAACCCTACGAACGGTTTCCGGGCGTGATCCGCGACGCCGCGCACGCGCTCGGCGCGACCGCCCAGGTCGCCGGTGGCGTGCCCGCGATGTGCGACGGCGTGACCCAGGGCCTGCCCGGCATGGACCTGAGCCTGTTCTCGCGCGACACCATCGCCATGGGCACGGCGATCGCGCTCTCGCACGACGTGTTCGACGCAGCGCTCCTGCTCGGCATCTGCGACAAGATCGTCCCGGGCCTGCTCATCGGCGCGCTCCACTTCGGCCATCTGCCGTGCGTGTTCGTCCCGGGCGGGCCGATGTCGAGCGGCATCCCGAACGGCGAGAAGACCCGGGTGCGCGAGCAGTACGCGCTCGGCTGGGTCGGCCGCGACGAGCTCATGGCGTCGGAGTCGGCGTCGTACCACAGCCCCGGCACCTGCACCTTCTACGGCACGGCCAACAGCAACCAGATGCTGCTCGAGGCGATGGGCCTGCACGTGCCGGGCGCGGCCTTCGTCCATCCGCACGCCGAGCTGCGCGACGAGCTGACGCGCGAGGCGGTGCGTCTCGTCCTGGCCAACGCACGCTGGCAGCCGGCCGCCGAGCGCTCCGGCGGCGAGGCGCGCCTGACGCCGATCGGCCGCCTCGTCGACGAGCGCGCTATCGTCAACGCCATGGTCGCGCTCCTCGCGACCGGTGGCTCGACCAATCACCTCATCCATTGGGTCGCGGTGGCGCGCTCGGCCGGCATCGTCATCGACTGGAGCGACTTCGCCGACCTCTCTCATGCGACGCCGCTGGTCGCTCGCGTCTATCCCAACGGCAGCGCCGACGTGAACCAGTTCCAGGCGGCAGGCGGCCCGGGCTTCGTGATCCGCGAGCTGATCGAGGCCGGCTGCATGCACGCCGATGTCGCCACCGTCTCGCCCGGCGGTCTGGCCGACTACACCCGGGTGCCCGAGCGCGCCGCCAGCGGCCTCGCCTGGCGCGACCTGGCGCCCGCGAGCGGCGACGACAGCGTGCTCCGGGCCGCGAGCGCGCCGTTCAGCGCCGAGGGCGGACTCAAGCTCCTCACCGGCAATTGCGGCCGCGCCGTGATCAAGGTGTCGTCGGTGCCGGTGGACCGCTGGATCGTCGAGGCTCCGGCGCAGGTCTTCGATTCGCAGGAAGCGATGCTCGAGGCTTTCGCCGCGGGGCTCCTCGATCGCGACGTCGTCGTCGTCGTCCGCTTCCAGGGCCCGCGCTCGAACGGCATGCCCGAGCTGCACAAGCTCACCCCTGCGCTCGGCGCGTTGCAGAAGAAAGGCTTTCACGTCGCCCTGGTCACCGACGGGCGGATGAGCGGCGCGTCGGGGCATGTGCCGGCCGCGATCCACGTCAGCCCTGAGGTGCTCGCCGGCGGGCCGCTCGGGCTGATCCGCGACGGCGATGTCGTTCGCGTCGACGCCGTCGCCGGCACGCTCGAGGCGCTCGTGCCGCAAGACGAGTGGAAGCAACGCCAAGTGCCGTCGCTGAGCGAGCGGCAGGCGGCGATCAACGGCCACGACCTCGGCCGCGAGCTCTTCGCCGGCATGCGCAGGAACGTCGTCTCGGCCGAACAGGGAGCGTGCACATGGCTCTGAATTCCCCAGGCGCGATGCTCGAGCCGCTCGAGCTTGCACGACACGGGCCGGTGATCCCGGTCATCGTCATCGAGCGCGTCGAGCATGCCGTGCCTATGGCGCGCGCGCTCGTAAAGGGCGGCGTCAAGGTGCTCGAGGTGACGCTGCGCACGCCCGCCGGCCTGGCCGCGATCGAGGCGATCGCGCGCGCCGTGCCCGAGGCGATCGTCGGCGCGGGCACGGTTCGTTCGCCCGCCGACGCGCGCGCCGCGCAGTCGGCCGGGGCGCGCTTCGCCGTGAGCCCCGGGTGGCTGCCGAGCGTCGCCGCCGCGTGCCGCGAGCTTCAGCTCGCGCTCCTGCCCGGCGTCGCGACTGCCAGCGAAGTCATGGCCGCGGCCGAAGAGGGTCTGCGCTTCCTGAAATTTTTTCCGGCGGGCGCGGCCGGCGGCATCGCGATGCTGAAGGCGTGGGAGAGTCCCTTCGCCGACATCGCCTTCTGCCCGACCGGCGGCATCACCGCCGCGTCGGCGCCCGACTACCTCGCGCTCGGCAACGTCAAGGTTGTCGGCGGCTCGTGGCTCACGCCCGCCGATGCCCTCGCCGGCGAGGATTGGCCGCGCATCGTGCGGCTGGCAAAGGTAGCAGCGGCGCTGCGCGCGGCCTAGGCTCTAGCTCTCGCGCTCGATCAGCTCGATCTTGTAGCCGTCGGGATCGGCGACGAAGGCGATCATCGTCGTCCCGCCCTTGACCGGACCCGGCTCGCGCGTCACCGTGCCGCCGCCGGCGCGGATCTTCTCGCAGGCCGCGACGATGTCGGGCATTCCGAGCGCGAGGTGGCCGTACGCCGTGCCGAGCTCGTAGCCCCTGACGCCGTGGTTGTAGGTGAGCTCGATCTCGGCCTGCTCCGGATTCGAGCCGTAGCCGACGAAGGCGAGCGAGTAGCCCTGCTCGGGCCGTTCGGTGGTGCGCAGGAGTTTCATGCCCATCGCGCGCGTGTAGAAGTCGATCGAGCGCTGCAGGTCGCCGACGCGCAGCATGGTGTGGAGGAGTCTCATTTCGCGTCGTAGATGAAACAAGTGGTGGAGCCGTGAGCGTACAGCTTGCCGTCGGAGCCGGTGAGCCGGGCATCGGCCGTGGCCATGCGTTGCCAGGCGTGGATGATGTGGGACTCGGCGCGGACCGGCGGTACCTTGTCGGTCAGGGGCCGGACGATGTCGATCTTCAGCTCGGCCGTTGTGTAGGGCTGGACCGACTGGACGACGCAGCCGAGCGCCGAGTCGAGCAGGGTCGCGAACCAGCCGCCGTGCGTCGGCGCGGCGCTGATCCACCTGCCGATCCGCGAGGCGGTGCTGCCGCGTCGCGCGGTCGCGGTCGCCGCCTGATCACGTCGGCGCAAGCGGCGCCATCGTGTAGTTGAGCGCGAGCCGGCCGCCGTCGACGTAGACGATCTCGCCGGTCATGTAGCTCGCCGCATCGCTGGCGAGGAAGGCGCAGACCGCCGCCACCTCGGCCGGATCGCCGAGTCGTCTTAGCGGCGTGCGGCTCATGATCCGCGCCTTCGCTTCCTCGCTGCCGAGCACCGCCTTTTGCGCGAGCTCGGTGGCGATCGTTCCGGGCGCGACCGCGTTGACGCGGATGCCGCGGTCGGCGAGCGAGAGCGCCATCGCCCGCGTCAGCTGGTCGATGCCGCCCTTGCTCGCGTTGTAGCTGGCGATCGACGGAATCGCCGTGACGCCGTTGACCGAGCTCATGTTGACGATCGCGCCGCCACCGCTCTTCGCCATCTCGCGCGCCACCGCCTGGCCGACGAGGAACGCGCCTTTGAGGTTGACGTCGAGCACGGCGTCCCAGTCCTCTTCGCGGATGTCGAGGAACTCGGCGGCGCGAAAGATGCCGGCGTTGTTGATCAGAATGTCGACGCGTCCGAAGGCGGCGAGCGTCGACGCCAGGGCGGCGGCGACGTCGGCGCTCAGGGCGACGTCGCAATGCACGGCGCGGGCGCGCTGCCCGCCGGGATCAATCTCGCTCGCGAGCGCTTCTGCCGCCACGTCGTCACGGTCCCAGAGGGCCACGTTCGCGCCGCTGGCGGCGAAGAGTCGGGCGCACGCGGCGCCGATGCCGTTGCCGGCGCCGGTGACGACGACGGTGCGACCCGCGAACTCGAAGCGCACGTCCTTCATGCAGCGGTCCGGTCGAGCCAGATCGCGATGCCTTGCGCATTGAGCTCGAGGTCGAGCGCGAGCAGCTCGCGGATGCGATCGTCCGACAAGGCGCTGCCGTGCTCGCGCAGACGGCGCAAGTGGATCGCTTCGAGCCCGTCCATCAATGCGCGATGACGATCGGGGCCGGCAGGCGTGGTCTGCGCGACGGCGACCATCGCGTCGAGCTGCGCGAGCAGCAGGGCGGCCAGGCGCGGCACGTCGCCGACGCGGCCGTAGTGGGTGACGTAGAGCTGCTCGGGCGCATAGGCCAGCATGCGCGCG
Source organism: Rhizobacter sp. (assembly GCA_043787455.1). GTDB lineage: Bacteria > Pseudomonadota > Gammaproteobacteria > Burkholderiales > Burkholderiaceae_C > Schlegelella_A. The sequence continues at coordinate 1,609 of JAYVVB010000462.1, read as the reverse complement.
ATCGAGCGGCGCAGCGCTTCGGGCTGAAACTGCACCGGCGTCGTCGTCGGCATGATCCACGGCCCCGCGTCGGTGTCGAACTCGCGGTAGGAGAGGCCGAAGGTGTCGCCGGTGAAGAAGCCGCGACTGGCCGCGTCCCAGATGCAGTGGTGATGCATCGCGTGGCCGGGCGTGTCGAGGAACCGGAGCGGCCGGCCCGCGAGCTCGATGGTCATGCCGTCGGCGCTCTGGACGACGCGCTCGGCCGATACCGGCACCAGCATGCCGTACGAGCGCTCGATCTCCTCTGCGCCGTACACCGCGGTCGCGCCCTTCATCAGGTGGACCGGGTCGATCAGGTGGCGAGCGCCGCGCGGATGGACGACGAGGCGAGCCCTCGGCAAGTGCTGCATCAGCAGGCCCGCGCCGCCGGCGTGGTCGAGATGGACGTGGGTCGGAATGACGTAGTCGACCGCGTCGACTGCGAGACCGACGGCGTCGAGCGCTGCGAGCAGTCTCGGCACCGAATGGTTGGTGCCGGTGTCGACGAAGGCGGCGCGGTCGCGCTCGACGATCAGGTAAGCGGCGTCGAAGCGCGGGCGATGAAAGCCGGTGTCGACGATATGGATACCGTGTCCCGCGGTTTCGACCGCGGCGGGCGCTGAGGCAGCAGAGAAAGCGTTGGTCAAGCGGACGATTCTAGAGAGCGGGTCGCGAGCGGGGTCTTGTGCGGAGTTCCAGAATGATCCGAAGGGGCACGCGTGTTCCTGGAGTGAAACATGGAAACAAAGCTTCGATCTGTCTTGCGCTGCTCGGCAGCGCTTCTTCTCGTCGCGGGCCTGGGCGCCTGCGGAAGCCTGCGTCCTGCGGGAACGCTTTCGCCCGGAACGCCGATCGCCGAGGCGCGCCAGTCGCTTGGCGGCCCGAGCGGCGAATACGCGCTGCGGGGCGGGGGCACGCGCCTCGAGTTCCGCCAGGGATCGTTCGGGCGCGAGACCTACATGCTCGACTTCGACGTCAGTGGCCGGCTTGTCTCGAGCCGACAGGTGCTGACGCCTCAGACCTTCGCGACGATCCAGCCCGGGATGACGCAAGACGACGTGCTCGCGCGCATCGGCCGGCCGGCGTTCGTCTTCTCGGTCGGCTGGCAGCGATCGAAGGTCTGGAACTATCGCTTCGGCGGCCTCGACGGCGACTGCGTCGTCTTTCAGGTATCGATCAGCGACGCGAGCCACACCGTGACCGAGGCCGGGCCGAACACCGACCCCGCCTGCGATCACGGGTCCGAGCGCTCGTAGATTGCGCCGGGCCGCCGCGGCGACCCGAACCCGCTTCAGGCCGCGAGCAGCTGCCGCAGGACGAAGGGCAGGATGCCGCCGTGGCGGTAGTAGTCGACCTCGATCGGCGTGTCGATGCGCAGGACGAGCTTGACCACCTTGTTCGTGCCGTCGGCGCCGTGGATGTGGAGCATCGCCCCCTGCTGCGGCCGCAACTCGCCCGGGATCTCGACGTCGAACTTCTCGTCGCCCTTGATCCCGAGCGATTCCCACGAGTCGCCGGGAGCGAACTGCAACGGCAGCACGCCCATGCCGACCAGGTTCGAGCGGTGGATGCGCTCGAAGCTCTTCGC
>JAYVVB010000461.1:0-3031 GCA_043787455.1 Rhizobacter sp. | reverse complement strand
GCGTATTGATTGCGAATCTATCAGCCTTTGCAGAATCGTTGCATCGGGTGTGACGCGGCAGCAGCCCGGGCTCGGCCTGACGCGAATCGCCGGGACGGTGGGACTCACGCATCGAGCAGGTCGAACGCCTGCGCTTCCACGGAGAAGAAGTCCCGTGCGAACCCGGCCAGCGCCCGATAGAAGTCGGCACCGGATTGCGACTCGATCGCCGTGCACATCGCATCGGTCCAGCTGCGCAGATGCGCGTCGAAGAAACGGCGCTGCACCGCCAGATTGCTCGTCGCCGCGTCTTCGCCGGCGATCAGGTAGCGCATCACCTCGCACAGGCTGGCGATGTGGTCCTCGCTTTCGAACACTGCCTCGCTCCGCTCCAGACCGAGCGAGCGCAAGGTGTGGCGCAATTCGATGAGCGGCTTCTCGTTGAGCTTGCCGGCGATGTAGAACGAGCCATAGAGGAAGACCTCGGGTTTGCCGATGCCCTGGAACAGCCGGTCGAACTCGCGGGCGATGGCCTCGGCGGGCATTCGTCGTGCCGCAGCCACGAGCGCCTGCCAGCTCGTCTCCAGAAACGCGCCGGCGACGGGCGCCTCGGTGACCGCGACCCGGAACTGCGCCTGCAGTGCTTCGTCAGGCGGCGCGTAGAACAGTGCCGCGAGCAGGCCGTAGATCTCCGCCCGGGCGAGTTCCTCGCCGTCGTCCCGGCTGGCGAACCCCAGGGCTTGCGCCGAAGGCTCGCCGCTCATCGCCCGGTGATCCGCACTTCGCCCGGATCGGTGTGGATGTCGATCACGCGGCAATCGCCGCACATCCGCAAGCGCTCGGCGCTCGCGCCCTGGAACATCGAGTGCGCCGCGAGCCGGCTCACCATCGTCTCGATCGCGCGCAGCGTGCCGAAGGGCTTGGCGCAGCGGATGCAGCGATAGGGCTCGACCTCGTTCAGCACCCGCGGCTGGCGGCGCGCCTTGCCGGCGTCGGCGAGCAAGAGGCGCGGCACGAGCGTGATCGCGTCCTCCGGACAGGTCGTCGCGCACAGGCCGCACTGGACGCAGTTCTTCTCGATGAAGCTGAGGCGCGGCGCGTCGGGGTTGTCGGCGAGCGCGGCCTCGGGGCACGCGCCGACGCACGCCAGGCAGAGCGTGCAGGCGTCGCGGTCGACGACGACGGTGCCGAACGGGCTCGGCGCCGACAAAGGCGCCGGCAGCGCGATCTCGTCGGGAATGGCCTCGGCCTCGAGCATCAGATGCTCGACGGCGAGGTCGAGCGTCGTGCGCTTGTCGGCCTGCACAGCGAAGGTCGCGGCCCGGCGCACGGTCGCGGCCGCAGGCCGCTGCAGCGCCGCGTCGAGTCGAAGGAGCGAGGGCTCGACCGGGACCGCGGCATCGGCGCGGCTCGCGGCCGGCCCGGGACCCGGCGCGCGCCCCTGCAGGCGCGACACCTCGCCGCCGCCAACGATCCTGAAGTGCTCACCGGCGAAGCCGAGCCCGCTCAGGATCGCCTGCGCGAGCCGCATCTGCTCGCCGAGGGCCTCGCGGTACGCCGGCGCCTCCTCATGCGTGATGAGGACCCAGACCTGCGACGCACCCTGCGCGATCGCGGCGAGCCAGAGATCGATGCCGACCGACGCCGTGTGCCAGACCTCGATCGGCAGCACCCGTGCCGGCAGGCCGTGGATGGCCGCGTCGGTGCGCGCGGCGCGGCCGAGCGCGTCGATCACGCGCGCGCCAGCCTCCTGGCTGTGAATCAGCAGCGCCGCGTCGCGGCCGCCGGCGCGGGCATGGGTCGTGAGCAGCGCGCGCACGCGCGCGCCGAGCTCGTGCGGGCGCGGCGCGGCGTAGGTCAGCGCGCCGCTCGGGCAGACCGTCGTGCAGGCGCCGCAGCCGACGCACAGGTGCGGCTCGACGACGATGCCGCCGCCGCTCGTCCTGCCCTTCAGCGACGCGTCGCTGCGAATCGCCGCCGCCGAGCAGACGTCGATGCACGCCGTGCAGCCGATCTGGCCGTTGCGGCTGTGGGCGCAGATCTTCTGCTTGTAGTTGAAGAACTTGGGCTTCTCGAACTCGCCGATCGCGTCGCGCAGCTGGAGCACCGCGGCGACGAGCGCGGCGTCGTCGCCGGCGTGGAAATAGCCTTGCGGCGGCTGATGCAGGGCGATCGCCGGCTGCGCCTGGAGATCGAGGACGAGGTCGAAGGTCTCGCTCGCCTCGACCTCGGCGCGCCCGAAATCGATCGCGCCGGCTGCCCCGCAGGCGCGCACGCACTCGCGCTGGCCGGTGCACTTGGCGAGGTCGATCTGGTAGCTGAAGTCGATCGCCTGCTCGGGACAGACCTCGATGCAGGCATTGCAGCGCGTGCACAGGTCGAGATCGATCGGATTGCAGCTCGACCAGGCGACGTCGAAGGCACCGAGCCAGCCCGACAGGCGCGTCAGCCGCCCGGCGTGAACGGCGAAGCTGCGCTCCTGCGGCAAGGTGCCGCCGGCACGCGGCAGGAGCAGGCTCACGTCGAGCTTGTCGGCGATCATCGCCGCGGCGCGAACCGCCCGATCCGCGTCGCCGATCACGAGCACGCGGCCGGCCGATGCGTACGACACGGTCGGCACCGGCTCGGCCGCGGGCAGCTGCGCCGCGGCGATCAGGGCCGCGATCTTCGGCATCGACGCGGCGGCGTCCTTCGACCAGCCCGCGGCTTCGCGGATGTTGACGAAGCGGATCGGTCGCTCGGCGACGGACGCGGCGCCTTCGGTCGCTTCGGCGAGTTCGACGAAGAGTCGGCTTTCCTGCGTGCACGCGACGAGCAGCTCGTCGCCCGAGGAGGCGGCGCGCTGGAAGGCGCCGGCTTCGCGCCGGCAGAGCAGCGAATGAACGGTGTCGAGGCCGCGCGCCGATTCAGGCCCGAGGGCGCGGGCCAGCGCCGGCCCGTCGATCGGCATCGTCTTGTTGCAGTCGCAGATCAGGGTCGTCATCGGCACGGGGCTCGGGGTCGGCAGGCGGGGTGACCGGCAGTGCCGACTGTGCCACCCTGGGCAGGTCGG
>JAYVVB010000460.1:0-6831 GCA_043787455.1 Rhizobacter sp. | reverse complement strand
TACCCCGATCCGGAGCGCTATCGCCAGCGCGCGGCCGAGGGTCTGCGCACCAACATGCTTGTGGTGTTCGACGCCGTCGCCCATCGCAATCCCTATCCCGCCGAGCAACTGTCCGAAGAGGCCTGGAACCAGATGGTGCTGAAAGCGCTGTTCGTGGGCAGCACGCTCGATCCGATCGTCGCTCTCGACGATCGCGCGAATCCGCACCTCGCGCGCATGCTCGGCGACTACGCCCATGAGCGCTGGGCCGCGGCCCGACCGGTAAGTCCCGAGCTCTGGCGCTGCGTCGGCCCGTTCGCCTCGGATTCGCTTCTCGACGACCTCGCACGCGTGCTCGCCACCGGCACCCCGCCCGAGCGCGCGGCCGCCGTGCTTGCGCTGCAGAGCGCCACCGATCCTCGGGCGCGCGAGCTGCTCGAAACCCACTGATTCCAGGAGAAGACCATGCGCTTCATCGATCCGCACATCCACATGGCATCGCGCACCACCGACGACTACGAGCGCATGAAGGCGGCCGGCATCGTCGCCGTCATCGAGCCTGCCTTCTGGATGGGCCAGCCGCGCACCAACGTCGGCAGCTTCGTCGACTACCTGTCGGGCATCGTCGGCTGGGAGCGCTTCCGGGCGTCGCAGTTCGGCATCCGCCACTACTGCACCATCGGTCTCAACAGCAAGGAGGCCAACAACGAAGCGCTCGCCGAAGCGGTGATGGACGTGCTGCCGCGCTACCTGTCGAAGGAGGGCGTCGTCGCCGTGGGCGAGATCGGCTACGACGACCAGACTGCGCTCGAGGATCGCTACTACCGGGCGCAGCTTCAACTTGCGCGCGAGTACGAGATGCTGGTCATGGTGCACACACCGCACCGCGACAAGAAGGCCGGCACGATCCGCAGCATGGATGTCGCGGTCGAGATGGGCATGGCGCCGGGCCGGGTCGTCATCGACCACAACAACGAGGAGACGGTGAAGGACGTCCTCGACCGCGGCTTCTGGGCCGCCTTCACCCTCTATCCCAACACCAAGATGGGCAACGAGCGGATGGTCGAGATCGTGCGCCAGTACGGCTCCGAGCGGATCTTCATCGATTCGAGTGCCGACTGGGGCGTGTCCGATCCGCTCGCCGTGCCGAAGACCGCGCGCCTCATGCTCGAGCGCGGCATCGCGGCCAAGGACGTCGAGGCGACCTGCTACGGCAACGCGCTCGCGGCCTACGGCCAGACCGGCCAGATGCTCGAGTCGCATTGGCTCGAACCCGAGACCGTCGACCAGCGCACGCTGTTCGAGGGCAACTCCGTGCTGCGCGGCCAGGCGCCGCTGGTCGGCGCGGCGTCCGAGAGCCCGCAAGGCGCGGAGACGCTGGCGTTCAAGTAGGTCCGGAGTCACCGCCCGAAAGAGGAGTGCTGCTGTCGTGAGTGCCGAGATCTCCATCCTGCCGCAACGCATCGACGAGCGTTCCGCCGTCTACCTGCAGTCGTTCGCGGTGCGCTACGAATATCCGGTGTGTTTCACCGAGCATCTGTTCGCACACGACAACCCGGTGTTCCACGAGACCCTGATCCGGCGCGAGCCGGCGCGACGCCATCGCTTCATGGCCTTCATCGACTCCAACGTCGCCGCGTCGTTCCCCTCGCTCGCCCACGACATCGCGGGCTACGCCGATCTGCACGCCGAAAGCATGGAGCTCGTCGCCCACCCCGAAGTCGTGCCGGGCGGCGAGCACGTCAAGAACGAGCCGGTCCTGCTCACGAAGCTGCAGCGGCGGCTGGTCGAGTTGCGCGTGGACCGCCACAACTTCGTCGTCGGCATCGGCGGCGGCGCGTTCCTCGATCTCATCGGCTACGTCTCCTCGTCGACGCACCGCGGCATCCGCCACATCCGCGTGCCGACGACGGTGCTGGCGCAGAACGACTCGGGCGTCGGCGTGAAAAACGGCGTCAACGCCTTCGGCGTCAAGAACCTGCTCGGCAGCTTCGCGCCGCCGTTCGCGGTGCTCAACGACGCCGACTTCCTGCGCACGCTGCAGCCGCGCGACAAGATCGCCGGCATCGCCGAAGCGGTGAAAGTGGCGCTGATCCGCGACCGCGTCTTCTTCGAATGGCTAGAGGCCAAGGCCGACACGCTGCGCGCCTGCGAGGGTGCCGCGATGAGCCGGATGATCCGGCGCTGCGCCGAGCTGCACATGCGCCAGATAGCACACGGCGGCGATCCGTTCGAGAACGGCAGCGCCCGCCCGCTCGACTACGGGCACTGGTCGGCGCACAAGCTTGAGGCGCTGACGGCGCACGAGCTGCGTCACGGCGAAGCGGTGGCCATCGGCCTGGCGCTCGATACTCGCTACTCGGTGCAGATCGGCATGCTGCCGGCCGGTAGCGACGACCGGGTGTACGCGCTGCTGAAGCGACTCGGTTTCCACCTCTGGCATGCCGCCCTGGAATCGCGCGATGCCGACGGCCACTGGCTGCTGCTGCGCGGCCTCGAGGAGTTTCGCGAGCATCTCGGGGGCGAGCTCACGATCACGCTCCTGCGCGACATCGGCGTCGGCGAAGAGGTGCATCAGATGGATTCGGGCGAGATCCTTCGCGCGCTCGTCTGGCTGCGGCGAAGGGAGCAGGGCGCGTGAACCTCGGCGCCGGCGTCCATCTCACCTACTGCAGCAACATCCACCCGGGCGAGTCCTGGGCCGAGGTCCGCGCGAACTTGGGGTCCCACGTCGTCGCTGTGCGCGACCGGCTGAGGCCTGAAGGCGACTTCGGCATCGGCCTGCGCTTGTCGGCGCGCGCGGCCGCGGAGCTGTCCGCACCGGGGGTGCTGGCCGAGTTCCGCGAGTTCCTCCGGCGCGAGCGAATGTACGTTTTCACGATCAACGGCTTTCCCTACGGCACCTTCCACGGCACGCGCGTGAAGGAAGCCGTCTATCGGCCCGACTGGCGCGACCCGGAGCGGCTGCGCTACACCGACCAACTCGCCGATCTGCTTGCCGAGTTGCTGCCGGACTCCGCGTCGAGCGAGCCCGCGATCGAGGGCAGCGTCAGCACGGTGCCCGGCGCGTTCAAGCCGGCGCTCGGTGGGCCCGAGGACGTGGCGCTGATGGTCGAGCACCTGCTGCGCCACGTCGCGCATCTGGTCGAGCTGCGCCAGCGCACCGGCAAGCTCGTCGCGCTGGCCCTGGAGCCCGAGCCGCATTGCTTCCTCGAGACCATTGCCGAGGTCGTCGACTTCTTCGAGCGCGACCTGCATGGCTCTGCTGCGCTCCGGCGCACGATGGCGCTCACCGGCCTCGACTCTGCCGCCGCCGGGCGCGCGCTGCACGACCACCTCGGCGTGTGCCTCGACCTGTGTCACGCCGCGGTCGAATTCGAGGATGCTGCCGACTGCATCCGGCGTCTCGCGCAGGCCGGCATCCGCGTCCACAAGATGCAGATCAGCGCCGGGCTCAGGTTGCCCTCGCTCGATCCCGAATCGCTCGCGGCGCTCAGGCGCTTCGACGATCCGGTGTACCTGCACCAGGTGGTGCAGCGCCGGCCCGGCGGTCTCGCGCGCTTCGCCGATCTGCCCGCGGCCCTCGCCGCGCTCGACGGCGCGACCGCCGAGCGCGAGTGGCGCGTGCATTTCCACGTGCCCGTTTTTCTCGAAACGCTGGCGCCGTTCGCTTCGACGCAGTCTTTCGTGCGCGAGGTGCTCGCCATCCATCGGGCGAGCCCGGTCTCGTCGCACCTCGAAGTCGAGACATACACCTGGGACGTGCTCCCAGAGCCGTTTCGCAGCGGCAGCGTCGACGAGGCGGTCGCGCGCGAGCTGGCCTGGGTGCGGACGGAACTGCGCGCGTGAATCTCGCGCTCGCGCTCAGACTCGGGCGGATCTCCAACCTGCCCACCGTCTGGACCAACGTCCTGGTGGGCGCCGTGCTCGCCGGCGCCCAGCTGACCGAGCCGCGCCTGCCCGTGCTGATGCTGGCGCTCTCGCTCTTCTACGTCGGCGGCATGTTCCTGAACGATGCCTTCGACCGCGACTTCGATGCCGAGCATCGTCCGGAGCGGCCGATCCCTTCGGGGCAGGTGTCGGCGCAGCAGGTCTTCTCGTTCGGCTTCGGCCTGCTCGTCCTGGGTCTGGCCGGGGTCGCGGTCGCCAGCCGCGGTGCAGACGGCGTTCCGGCCTGGCGCGCGATCGCGGCGGGCACGGCGCTGGCGGCCGCGATCGTGTTCTACAACGCCCATCACAAGGGCAACCCGCTCAGTCCGCTGGTTATGGGCCTTTGCCGCGTGTTCGTCGTCTTCACCGCCGCGTTCAGCATCGCCTCGACATTGCCGGCCGTGGTGGTGTTCGCGGCAGGCGCGCTCCTCTGCCACCTGATCGGCCTCACCTACATCGCGAAGCAGGAGCATCTGGATCGCATCGGCAGCCTCTGGCCGCTCGGCTTTCTAGCCGTGCCGGTCGTGTACGGGGTCACGCTGGCTTCGGCGATGGCAGCGGCCTGGCTGCCGCTGGCGCTCTACGTCGGCGTCCTCCTGTTCGCCCTGGCGCTCCTGCGCCGTCGCGCGCGCGGCGACGTGCCGCGCGCCGTCGTGACGCTGATCGCCGGCATGGCGTTGCTCGACGGCGTCGTCCTCGCCGGCGCTGGGCAGGTCGTGCCGGCCGTGCTCGCCGTCGTCGGCTTCGCCCTCACGCTGGCGCTCCAGCGCTGGGTCTCCGGGACCTGAGACTTTCGGCTCGCGGCGCGGGCAAAACGCCGCCCCTCCCGCCCTCAACATCGGGCGGTGCGTGCCGAAAACGGGACACAGCTCCAGCCCACCCATGACCGCCGCCATCGCTCCCTCCGCTATCACCCCGCCCGCCGCCTCCTCGCAGATCGCCGACGCCGACGCCGACGCGCTGGTGCGAAGCATGGGGATCCCGCCCCGGCCGGCGACGCTGCTCGACCTCCAGGCCGAGATCAGCAAGGAAGACCCCGACTTTCAGCGCGTGACGCGGCTGGTCGCGAGCGACGTCGCGCTCACGGCGGCGATGCTGCGCATCGTCAACTCGCCGGCCTATGCCCTGCGGCGCCAATGCGACACGGTCGACCAGGCGGTGCGCATGACCGGCCTCAAGCAGATCGCCCAGATCGTCACCGGCTTGATGCTCAGGAAGTCGCTGCGCACCGACGGGCCGCAGCTGACGCGCTTCTGGGACGTGTCGGGCAAGCGCTCGTTCGCGCTCTCGCGCCTCGCCGTCGAGCTCGGCGGCGGCACGGTCGACGTCGACGTCGCGCAGTCGTTCGGTCTCTTCTGCGACGTCGGCATTCCTCTGCTCATGCAGCGCTTCCCCGACTATGGACAGACGCTCAAGGCCTGCAACGACGAGAAGGTGAAGAGCGTTACCGACGTCGAGCAGGAGCTTCACAGCACCGACCATGCGCTCATCGGCTCGGTGATGGCGCGCAGCTGGGGCATCTCGAAGACGGTCTGCCAGGCGATTCGCCTCCATCACGACTACAGCGTGTTCCGGGACGCGAGCGTTCCCGAGCCGGTGTGCCGACTGATCGCCATGGGACTGATCGCCGAACTCGCCATCCAGCGCTTCGCGCGCCTCAACACCAGCACCGAGTGGGACAAGGGCGGGCAGGCGGCGATGGGCGCGCTCGTGCTGAGCGACGTCGACGCCGAAGACTGGATCGAGCGCCTGCTCGAGAGCTTCGCCCTCGGGATTCTCTAGGTCGGTCTTCGTCGTCGGCAGGCGTCGCGCCTGCGCACAAGATGCCGCCTCGGCGCGCGACCGGCGCCCGAGCGGAGGAGACACGACGATGCCCAATCTCCAGGATGCGCTCGGGTTCAAGAGCCAGTTCCAGCCCGCCATCGAGCGCGCCGTCGCCGGGACACCGCTCGACGTCGACATGATCACGGCCTTCGCCTGCCAGGAGACGGGCGAGATCTGGCCCGTGTTGCGGCGCCGGGGGCTGCCGACCGCGCGCATCCTCGAGCTCTGCGTCGGCGACACCATCGACGCCTCGCCGACGGGCGGCGGCCGGCGCGCGTTGCCGAAGAACAAGGCCGAGTTGCTGACGGCGCCCGATGGCCAGCGGATGTTCACCGTCGCGCGGCAGGGCCTCGTCGACATGGCGGCCTGCATTCCTGCCGACAGCGCCGCCGCGTCGCGCCCCGACAAGTTCTGTCACGGCTTCGGCATATTCCAGCTCGACCTGCAGTTCTTCAAGGTCGACCCGAACTACTTTCTCGAGCAACGCTATGCCGACTTCGACGCAGCGCTCGCCAAGTCCACGGGCGAGCTGCAGTCGGTGTCGAAGCGCCTGGGCTGGCAGCAGAAGACCTCGCTCAGCGATCAGGAATGCGCCGGCGTCGCCATTGCCTACAACACCGGTCGGTACGACACGGCCAAGGGACTGAAGCAGGGTTACTTCGACGGCGCGAAGTACTACGGCGAGAACTACTTTGCCTACCTGCAGCTGGCCCGCAGCGCGCAGGTGGCGCCGGCGGTCCTGGCGTCGCGGGGCGCGGCACCCGCGAACAAGGAGGCGAGGAAGTCAGCCGGCAAGAAGGCGGTCGTCGCGAAGGAGCCCGCGGCGAAGAAGGCGGTCGCGAAGAAGAAAGTCGCCGTCAGCCCCCGTTCCGCGAAGAAGACATCGCGCCGGGCGTGAGCCGACGCCGCCTCAGGCCGCGGCTCTGCCGGTCTGCCCGATCCACGCCTCGAACTTCTCGAGGAAGGTCGCCAGGAACTTCGCGGTCTCGGGCTTCTTGATCGCGCCCGCCTCGTCGAACAGATCGCCGGCGCCGCCGATGTAGGCCTCGGGCTGCGCCATCGCCGGCATGTTGAGGAACACCAGCGACTGGCGCAGAT
>JAYVVB010000459.1:0-3998 GCA_043787455.1 Rhizobacter sp. | reverse complement strand
AGCCCCTCACCCCCGTCCCGCCATCGACCCGCGCCTTCCTCGGCATCGCCTTCTTCATCGTCTTCGTCGCCGCCTGGTCGCTCGCGACCTTCGGCGGCTTCGTCTCGAAGACCTTTCTTGCCGACCCGCTGACGATGGTCCGCTCCGGCTGGACGCTGCTGACCGAGCAGGGCTTCGGCTGGGACATCGGCTGGACCGTGTGGCGCGTCTTCGGCGGCTTCGTCATCGCCGCCGTGCTCGCGATGCCACTCGCCGTGGCGATGGGTGCGTACAAGCCGATCGAGGCCTTCTTCGAGCCGTTCGTGAGCTTCGCCCGCTACCTGCCGGCGAGCGCGTTCATTCCGCTGCTCATCCTTTGGGCCGGCATCGGCGAGGCACAGAAGCTCGCGCTCATCTTCATCGGCAGCTTCTTCCAGCTCGTGCTGATGATCGCGGTGATCGTCGGCAACACTCGGCGCGACCTGGTGGAGGCGGCGTACACGCTCGGCGTCGGCGACCGCGGCCTGATCCGGCGCGTGCTCCTGCCCGGCGCCGCGCCCGAGATCGCCGAGGTGTTGCGCATGGTCCTCGGCTGGGCCTGGACCTACGTCATCGTCGCCGAGCTCATCGGCGCCTCGACCGGCATCGGCCACATGATCACCGACAGCCAGGCGCTGCTCGCGACCGACCAGATCATCTTCGGGATCATCGTCATCGGCCTTATCGGCCTGGCCAGCGACGTGCTCTTCAAGTGGCTCAACCGGCGCCTCTTTCCGTGGGCGGCGCTCGGTCGATGACATGAGCGCGGAAGTCCTCACCGTTCGCGGCGTGAGCCGCAGCTTCGGGTCGGCGCGTGGCGAGACGCTGGCGCTGCGAGCGACCGACCTGCGCGTGGCGGAGAACGATTTCGTCACCATCCTCGGCCCGTCGGGCTGCGGCAAGAGCACGCTGCTGCGCATCGTCGCCGGCCTCGACCACCCGACCTCAGGCGAAGTGCTGCTCGACGGCAAGCGCATCGCAGCCCCCGGCGCCGATCGTGGCATGGTGTTCCAGAGCTACACGCTATTTCCCTGGCTCTCGGTGCTCGACAACGTCTGCTTCGGCTTGCGCGAGCGCGGACTCGCCCGCGCCGAGCAACTTGCGATCGCCAACGGCTTCATCGGCAAAGTCGGCCTCGCCGGTTTCGAGCACCACTTCCCGAAGCAGCTCTCGGGCGGGATGCAGCAGCGCACGGCCATCGCCCGCGCGCTCGCCAACGGCCCGCGAATCCTGCTGATGGACGAGCCCTTCGGCGCGCTCGATCACCAGACGCGCGAGCTGATGCAGGAGCTGCTGCTCGGCATCTGGGAAGCGGAGAGAAAGACCGTGCTCTTCGTGACGCACGACATCGACGAGGCCGTGTTCATGGGCTCTCGCGTCGTCGTGATGAGCGCGCGGCCCGGCAGGATCAAGCTCGATCGGCCGGTGCCGATCGCGCATCCGCGGCACTACTCGGTGAAGACGACACCGGCGTTCAGCGAGCTCAAGGCAGAGCTGACGGAGCAGGTGAGGGTGGAGGTGAGGGCGGCCCAGGCGGCGATCGGCCACTGAGGAACGGGTGGCGCTTCGCAGATCGACGGACACTCGACACCACGACACCACGACACCACGACACCGCTCACTGCGTCGGGACGCGCCGCGGGTGTCGCATGCCCCGCGGGCGTCGCAGCAGTGTCACGTCGCCGTAACGATCGACGACCTCGGGCTCGTCGCAATCGCTTGAGACAGATCAAGTGCGGGGCGCACATCGCGTCCGCAATCTCTGGCCAAATATCGGAAACAAAATCCAGGGGGCGGCTGTCATGGATCGACGGAACTTCATTCGCCTTGCCGCGGGCGGCGTCGTCGGTGCGACAGCCGCGGGGTGCGGCCAGCAGATGCCCGAAGGGGCCATCGCGGCGTGGAACGGGCCCAGCCCTGAGGCCGACGTCCGACGCTGGATCCTCGGCTATGCGATCCTGGCGCCGCATTCGCACAATCTTCAATCGTGGCTGGTCGACCTGCGAGTGCCCGGCGAGATCCTGCTGCGCTGCGACCTGACCCGTCTGCTGCCCGAGACCGATCCGTACTCGCGCCAGATCATGATGAGCCATGGCACGTTTCTGGAGCTGCTCGACATCGCTGCGCGCGAACGCGGGCTCCGGGCCGAGATCGCCTTGTTCCCTGAAGGCCCGTTCGGACCTGCGACGCTCGACCAACGTCCCGTCGCCCGCATCAGGCTGGTCGCCGATCCGACGGTCGCGAAGGAGCCCCTGTTCGCGCAGATCCTGAAGCGCCGGACCAATCGCAGCGCATACGACATCTCTCGCCCCGTGCCGGCCGACGCCTGGCAGTCGATGGCACAGAGCGTGAAACCATACCCCTTGCGCTTTGATTTCGTCGGCCTGGACCAGCCCGATGCGCTGCAACGCCACCGGCTCATCGCCGCCGAGGCCTGGCGCGTCGAGCTGACGACGCCGCGCACGATCCTGGAGTCGTACCGCGTATTGCGCGTAGGGGCTACCGAGATCGATCAGCACCGCGACGGGCTGTTCGTGCTCGACCGTGTTCCGGTGCTGCTGAGCCAGGTCGGGCTGTTCGACCGTTCCAAGGCGCCGGCGCCGGATGACTACGTCACCACCAGCCAGGTCAAGGATTTCAACGCCAAGCTCGCCTCGACGCCGGGATTTCTGTGGATGGTGACCGACGGCAATGACCGCGTGACGCAGGTCAACGCCGGCCGTGCCTACGCCCGGGTTCAGCTCGCCGCGACGGCGTTCGGCGTCTCGCTGCAGCCACTACAGCAGGCCTTGCAGGAGTATCCGGAGCAGGCCAGGCCTCACACCGAGATTCGCAGCCTGCTGGGCGCACCGCAGTCGACCCGGACCGTGCAGATGTGGGCCAGGGCGGGTTTCGCGCCGCCCATCGGCCCGGCGCCGCGACGCGGCGTCGAGGCTCAGCTGATTCGGGCTTGAACGCCCGAGGACGGCGAGGCGGCACAGCAAGATGTCCGCTTCAGACGTGGCTTTTGTGTGCTGGCGCACATCGGTTCAAGACACGAAGCGCTAGGCTTCGATAACGTTGTTCCCGTCGCAGTCCCTCGATGTCCGCTCCGCAAGACAAACAGCCCGATCAGAACCGGATCGTCGCGCTCCTGGCAGAGGAATCGCACATGTCGGTGGATAGCGTCACCGAGCTCTACGAACACGAGCGGTCCGAGTTGGCGGTCGGTGCGCGCATCACGAAGTTTCTGCACATCTTTGCGATCCGCAATGTGCAGGAAATCCTGCGCAAGGTCGATATCGAAGAGCTCGCCATCCCGACGCCTGACCGCCCGCGTCTTGCGGCGTAGCGGTGCTCATGTTCTGCGCTTGCGGTCGAGGGTGGTTCCGGCACTCGCCGAAACCCTTCTCATCTCGGCAGGGCGCTCCGCGAGACCAGCGCCTCGACGAACAGCGGGTAGGCATCACCCGTCAGGCAAGTACCCATCGTTTCGGCATTCGCCTGCGAATCGACGACGGCCGCGTAGCGGGCGCATCGATGGTGATGAAGGCAGGCGACGCCGAAACAAGCCCGCAAGGGTGACACCGCGTCGTTGGCCACGGAATCGGCTTCGAACGCCAACTGAGGGAAGGCCGCGGCCTCCTCAACGCCAAATGTCCGATTCGATAGCGAGCGCATGAACTGGGAACGATCCTCGCTGGTTCATCGTTGACGCGCAAGGGTTGACGCCAAGGCATGCCCCCGGATCGCGTGTGAACGTGGTGGCGACACAACGCAGTCCGTCCACGTAGCCTTCATGCGCTGATGGCTCGTTTCCCCCGTCAGTAGAGGCTCACGACTTTCTTCAAGCGCTCGATCGTCGAAGCCCGAAGCGCGGCAGGTTCGAGCACCTCCACATCCGGCGATAGCCGGAGCAGTTGTCCGGTCGCATGTTCGATCGACTCGATCGGGATGCGAAGCCGCACGCGTCCATCCCTGCGTCTCGGCGCCGCGGCGGC
>JAYVVB010000458.1:0-6701 GCA_043787455.1 Rhizobacter sp. | reverse complement strand
CTGCCCCAGATCAGCTTGATGACGTTCCAGCCGGAACCGCGGAACTCGCTCTCGAGCTCCTGGATGATCTTGCCGTTGCCGCGCACCGGGCCGTCGAGGCGCTGCAGGTTGCAGTTGACGATGAAGATGAGGTTGTCGAGCTTCTCGCGCGCCGCCAGACCGATGGCGCCGAGCGACTCCGGCTCGTCCATCTCGCCGTCGCCGCAGAAAACCCAGACCTTGCGCTTCGAGGTGTCGGCGATGCCGCGGGCGTGCAGGTACTTGAGGAAGCGCGCCTGGTAGATCGCCATCAGCGGGCCGAGGCCCATCGAGACGGTCGGGAACTGCCAGAACTCGGGCATCAGTTTCGGATGCGGGTAGCTCGAGATTCCCTTGCCGTCGACCTCCTGGCGGAAGTTGAGCAACTGCTCTTCACTGAGCCGGCCTTCCAAAAAGGCCCGCGCGTAGACGCCGGGCGACGAGTGGCCCTGGATATACAGCAGGTCGCCGCCGTGGTCGGCGCTCTCGGCATGCCAGAAGTGGTTGAAGCCGGTACCGAACATGGTCGCTAGTGACGCGAAGCTCGAGATGTGGCCGCCGAGATCGCCACCGTCGTCGGGATGCAGGCGATTCGCCTTGACGACCATCGCCATCGCGTTCCAGCGCATGTAGGCGCGCAGCCGCTCCTCGATTTCGATGTTGCCCGGCGTGCGCTCTTCCTGGTCGATGGGAATCGTGTTGACGTAGGCGGTGTTGGCCGAGAACGGCACGTCGATGCCGGCCTGGCGGGCATGATCGATCAGGCGCTCGAGCAGGAAGTGCGCTCGGTCGTTGCCTTCGCTGCCGATCACCGCCGAAAGAGCGTCGAGCCACTCCCGGGTTTCCTGCGCGTCGGCGTCGCTATCGGCGGCGCCGAAGGCATGTTCGGGTAGAGCTGACATCGTCGTCTCCGAGGGTCATCGTTCTGTGTCGGCAAAGTGTCGCATACGCCCTTCGGTCGATAATCGCCCCATGCGAAGTACGGCTGCCGCACCCGCTCCGTCGCGAGCGAAAAGAACTTGGGCCGAACGCATGTTCGGCCACTGGTGGCGGCGCCAGTCGGCCGCCCGCCAGGACCGCTACGCCACGCTCGGCCCGCTGCTATCGGTGCTGCTTTTCCTGGCCGCCATCGTCTCGGCCTTCTGGTACCTGCGCAACGAAGAGTTCGAACGCGAGACGGAAGCGGTACGCCGCGACACCGAGGTCTCGCAGCAGCAACTGCGGTTGCGCCTGATCGAGAACCACGAGCAACTGACGCGGGTCGCCCGCGAGCTCGTCACCGGCACGCTCGACCGCGACGGCTTCCTGATGCAGGCCTCGGTATTCACGCGCGACCATCCCGAGATCACCAACCTGGTCTGGGTCAATGCATCGCGCGTGCGAATCGCCAGCTATTCGGGAACCAGCTTTCCGCCCGAAACAGGGATCAGCGGCGTCGACACGCCGGCCTCCCTGCCGATCGAGAAATCCGGCAGCGCGCCGGAGCACACCTTCGAGCGCGTCCGCGACAGCCGGCAAACCACCTATTCGCAAGCTTTCGCCGACAGCTTCGGCAACCCGGTCTTCCAGGCGCAGATTCCGCTGCTCGATCGCGGCGGTTTCCACGGCGCCCTGATCCTCGAATATTCGGTCGAGCGCCTGGTGCGCTACTTCGTGCCGGTCGAGATCTCGCGGCGCCACGCCATCACCGTGCTCGATGCCAGAAGCCGGTCGCTGGCGAGCACCGTCATGACGGTGCCGGGTACGAAGCAACCGCGGCCGTCGATCGTCTTCGAGGTGCCGCTGGCGCCGGCCGACAACGGCCTCATCCTGCGCGGCCAGGGCTATCGCACCTCGATCGGGCTGATCGGAAACACGCTTTTCTGGATGGTGCTGATCCTCTCCGCGCTCACGGTCTGGATGCTGCTCGGCACCTGGCGCCACATGCGCCGGCGCCTGCAGATGCAGGCCGCGCTGGTCTCCGAGACCAACTTCCGGCGCGCCATGGAGAACTCGATGCTGACCGGCATGCGCGCCACCGACCTCGAGGGCCGCATCACCTACGTCAACCCGGCGTTCTGCGCCATGACCGGCTTCTCCGAGACCGACCTGATCGGCCAGCATCCGCCCTTTCCGCACTGGCCGCGCGACCGCCTCGAGGAGAACGCGCGCCTGCTCGAGCAGGAGCTGCAGGGCAGAAGCCCGACCGGCGGGATCGAAGTCAAGGCGATGCGAAAGGACGGCTCGACCTTCGACGCGCGCATGTACGTCTCGCCGCTGATCGACCCGAAGGGCCAGCAGACCGGCTGGATGACGTCGATGACCAACATCACCGAGGCCAAGCGGATTCGCGACCAGCTCTCCGCCTCGCACGAGCGCTTCACGACCGTGCTCGAAGGGCTCGACACCGCCGTCTCCGTGCTCTCGGTGCAGCAGGGCGAGCTGCTGTTCGCGAACCGCTCGTACCGCCTCTGGTTCGGCGCCTCGTCGAAAGGGCACACCTTGCTCTCCGGCGGCGACCCGACATTGCTCGCGCACGGCGACGGCGACGACACCGTCGATGCGCTCGGCGGCCTGCCGACGCAGGAGCTCACAGCCGCCGGCTCCGACTCGCGCGAGGTCTTCGTCGAAGACCTCGGCAAGTGGTTCGACGTGCGCGCGCGCTACCTCCAGTGGACCGACGGCCGCCTTGCGCAGATGCTGATCGCCACCGACGTCAGCGAGCGGCGCAGCGCCGAGGCCGTGGCCGCGAACCAGGCCGAGAAGGCGCAGGTGACGAGCCGGCTCGTGACCATGGGCGAGATGGCTTCGTCGGTCGCGCACGAGCTCAACCAGCCACTGACCGCGATCACCAACTACTGCAACGGCATGGTGACGCGGGTCGAGAACGACGCGATCGACAAGGGCGACCTGATCGCCGCGCTGCAGAAGACGGCGCGCCAGGCCGAGCGCGCCGGCCAGATCATCCATCGCATCCGCGCCTTCGTGAAGCGCAGCGAGCCGCAGCGCCAGAAGGCGTCGGCGCAGACCATCGTCGAGGACGCCGTCGACCTCGCCGGCATCGAGCTCAGGCGCCGCAACGTCGCGATCAACACCTATGTCGCGCAGCGCCTGCCGCCGATCCTCGTCGACCCGATCCTGATCGAGCAGGTCGTCCTCAATCTGCTGAAGAACGCCGCCGAGGCGATCGACAACGCGCACCTGCCGACGCCGCGCCGGCGCATCGAGCTGCGCGTCGTGCCGCGCCACACCGCCGAGGAAGGCGACGTCATCGAATTCACGGTGAGCGACAAGGGTCCGGGTCTCAAGGACGAGGTCATCGCGCGCATGTACGAGGCCTTCTTCTCGACCAAGGTCGACGGCCTCGGCATCGGCCTGAGCCTGTGCCGCTCGATCATCGAGAGCCACCAGGGAAGGATCAAGGCGGTCAACCTCTACAATGGCGACATCGCCATCGGCTGCCGCTTCTCGTTCACGTTGCCGGTCGCCTCCACCGCTCTCACGGCTCCGGCCGCCATCACCGCATGAGCCTGATCCCCAAGCGTGGAACCGTGTACGTCGTCGACGACGACGAAGCCGTTCGCGATTCGCTGCAGTGGCTGCTCGAGGGCAAGGACTACCGGGTCAAGTGCTTCGACTCGGCCGAGTCCTTCCTCGCCCGCTTCGATCCGCGCGAAGTCGCCTGCCTGATCGCCGACATCCGCATGGACGGCATGAGCGGCCTCGAGTTGCAGGACAAGCTGATCGAGCGCCGCTCGCCCCTGCCCGTCACCTTCATCACCGGACACGGCGACGTACCGATGGCAGTGACAACGATGAAGAAGGGCGCCGAAGACTTCATCGAAAAGCCTTTCAAGGAAGACGAGCTGGTCGCCCTGGTCGAGAAGATGCTCGACCGCGCCCGCGTCGACTTCTCGAAGCATCAGGAAGCCGCGAGCCGCGACGCCCTGCTCTCGCGCCTGACGACGCGCGAGGCGCAGGTGCTCGAGCGCATCGTCGCCGGCCGGCTCAACAAGCAGATCGCAGACGACCTGGGCATCAGCATCAAGACGGTGGAGGCGCATCGCGCCAACATCATGGAAAAGCTGAACGCCAACACCGTCGCCGACCTGTTGAAGATCGCGCTCGGCGCGCCGTCCAAGGCTTGACCTCGGCGCGGCTGATCGACGGGACGGCGATCGCGCGCCAACTCCGCGCCGACGTCGCCGTCCGCGCGGCAGCGCTCGCCGCCGCCGGCCGCACGCCCGGTCTGGCCGTGATCCTCGTCGGCAGCGATCCGGCGAGCCAGGTCTACGTCAAGCACAAGATCAAGGCGTGCGAGGAAGCGGGGATCCGCTCGCTGCTCGAAACCTACGACGAGACGCTCGGCGAAGGCGAGCTGCTGGCGCGGATCGGCGCGCTGAACGCAGACCCGACGGTGCATGGCATCCTGGTGCAGATGCCTTTGCCGAAGCACATCTCGGCGGCACTGGTCATCGAGGCGATCTCGCCGCGGAAGGATGTCGACGGCTACTCGGTCGAAAGCACCGGCCGCCTCGTCGCCAGCCTGCCGGGATTTCGACCGTGCACGCCGTGGGGCTGCATGAAGCTGATCGAGAGCACAGGTATCGACCTGCGCGGCAAGCACGCCGTCGTGATCGGTCGCAGCAACACCGTCGGCAAGCCGATGGCGCTGATGTTGCTGCAGGCCGACGCGACTGTCACCGTATGCCACAGCCGGACGCCCGACCTCGCCGAGCACACGCGGCGTGCCGACGTCGTCGTCGCCGCGGTCGGGCGCGCCGGCACGCTCACTGGCGCCATGGTCAAGCAGGGGGCCGTCGTCATCGACGTCGGCATGAACCGCAACGCGGCCGGCAAGCTCTGCGGCGACGTCGACTTCGAGAGCGTCGCTGCGGTCGCGTCGGCGATCACGCCGGTGCCCGGTGGCGTCGGGCCGATGACGATCGCGATGCTGCTCTCCAACACCGTCGATGCGGCCGAGCGCTCGGCGTGAACGACGGGCGGATCCGCGCCCCGGAGTGTGTGAAGTTGTGAGCGAAGGTGGTCGCTTACGGCGGCGCCATTGAATGCGCCGCCCCGCTCGGTTAGATTCGGCCACTCCGGAACTCGGCCGCCTCGTCTGGATGCCATGACCCTTCCCGCTCTTCGCCATCGTCTTCGCCGTGCGGCCTCGTCGCCGTCCGTTCTCGTCGCGACAGCGCTCATGCTCGCCGTCTCGGCGAGCCAGGCGCAATACAAGGTCATCGGCGCCGACGGCAAGGTCACCTACTCCGATCGTGCGCCGCCAGCCGCCGAAGGCAAGGTCAGCGCCCTCGGCGCCAAGGGTCCGGCGCAAGCAGCCGAGCCGGAGCTGCCGTTCGAGCTGCGCCAGGTGGCGTCGAAATATCCGGTGACGCTCTACACCGTCGCCGGTGCGTGCGAGCCGTGCGCGTCGGCGCGCCAGCTCCTGAAGCAGCGCGGCATTCCCTACAGCGAGCGCCAGGTCGTGACCAACGAAGACAGCGACGCCCTCGAGAAGCTCTCGGGCGGACGCGAGGCACCGACGTTGACGATCGGCTCGCAGACCCTGCGCGGCCTCGCGGCCGAGGTCTGGGTCTCCTATCTTGACGCTGCCGGCTATCCACGCGAGTCACGCCTGCCGAGCAGCTATCAGTACCGGCCCGCGGCCCCGATCGTCGATCGGCGCGAGTCGGCGGCAGCGCTTCCCGGCGTCGCCGGTCTACCGATCGCGTCCCCTGCCGTCCCGCAAGCGCCGACCGGCAACACGCCCGCGGGCATCCGCTTCTGACCGTCTTCTGAGGTTCAGCGAAAGGCCGACTTCGGCGCGCCGATGTGGCGCGCCGCGAAGCTGCCGCTGGCCACCGCCGCACCCATTACCCAGAACAGCGCCGACGCGCCCACCGTCGCGCCGGCGATGCCGAACGCGAGCGGCATCACGGCGCTCGAGAAATTGATCGCCATCGAGCGCAGCGCAATCGCCTCGCCGTGGCGTGCGCTCGGCGTGATCTGGTGCAGCGTCGTCATGATCATCGGCTGGACTGCGCCGAGCGCGAGGCCGAGGACGACGGCGCAGCAACCCATGACCCAGGCCGAGTGCGCGAACGGATAGACCGCGAACACCGCGCCGGCGGAAAGCATCGCGCCGACGAGCACGTGCGACTCGCGCAGGCGATGGGCGAGCAGCGGAATCGCGAGCCGGACAAGGGCCACCGCGGTCGCGAACACGCCGAGGACGAGGCCGATCGCCGAGGCGCTGAAGCCGCGCTCGTGGCCGAGCACCGGGACGAGGAACGAGTGCACGTCCCAGCTCGACGAGAGCAGCCAGTTGACGAGCAGGAGCCGGGTGAAGCCGGGCTCGCGCAGCAGGTTCCACGAGTTCGGCCTCTTGAGCGGCACCCCGACGTCGGCGCGCGGCTCGACCGGCACGAGCCGCGCCCAGGCGAGGCTCGCGAGCGGCAGCGCGGCGAGCGCGATGAAGGCGAGGCGAAAGCCGCCGAGGTCGATCAGCGTGCCGGCGAGGACCGGGCCGACGACGTTGGCGAGCGCCGGGGCGAGGCCGAGCCACGAGAAGATCCGCTTCAGCTCGGTCGGGTCGTGCGCCATGCGCCCGGCCGAGCGCTGGATCGCGATCAGGCCGAAATTTGCGCCGGCGCCGGCGAACAGTGCGGCAACGCAGAGGACGAGAAAGCCTCCGACCGGAA
>JAYVVB010000457.1:0-6503 GCA_043787455.1 Rhizobacter sp. | reverse complement strand
CTATCATCTCCAGGATGGCGGTGCCGATACGGTGGAAGCCAATCAAGAGCTGGGGTTCGCGCCCGATCAGCGCAACTACCGTCTGTGTCTGCCCATGCTTCGTCGAGTTCACGTTGAACGCGGGCTGCCCGGGGCTCGAGAACCTGGCCTTGATCCCGGGCACTGTCGGCGCCGCGCCGGTGCAGAACATCGGCGCCTACGGCGTCGAGCTGGCGGAACGCTTCGAGTCGCTCGACGCGGTCGACCTGGTCACCGGACGCGGCATCACGCTCGGGCCGCACACCTGCGCCTTCGGCTATCGCGACAGCATCTTCAAGCACGCGCTCGCCGGCCGCAGCGTCGTCACGCGCGTGCGCTTTCGCCTGCCGCGGCCGTGGCGGCCGGTGCTCGGCTACCTCGAACTGCAGAAGAAGATCAGCGAGAGCGGCATCGTGTCGCCTGACGCGCGCCGGATCTTCGACTGGGTGTGCGCGATCCGCCGGGCCAAGCTGCCCGATCCGGCCGCCATCGGCAACGCCGGCAGCTTCTTCAAGAACCCGGTCGTCACGCTCGAGCAGTGCCGCGACATCATCGGCCGCGACCCGGAGATCGTCCACTATCCGATGTCCGACGGCAGCGTCAAGCTCGCTGCTGCGTGGATGATCGACGCCTGCGGCTGGAAGGGGAAGTCGGTCGGCGAGGCCGGCGTCTACGAGAAGCAGGCGCTTGTCCTCGTCAACCGCGGCGCGGCGATCGGCTCCGAGGTGATGACATTGGCACGCGCGATCCAGGAAAGCGTCTACGGCCGCTTCGGCATCCGCCTCGAGCACGAGCCCGTCGTCGTGTGAGGGCCCGGGCGCCGCGGGCTACTCGTCCTCGCCCTTCAGGCGCGGCAGCGACGATCCCGGGCCGGTCGAGAGCAGCCCGACCTTGGCGTAGGTCATCAGCTTCTCGCGCGTATCGGCGATGTCGAGATTCCTCATCGTCAGCTGACCGATCCGGTCCTGCGGCGAGAAGCTCGACTCGCCTTTTTCCATGGTCAGGCGCTCGGGCTTGTAGCTGAGGTTGGGCGACTCGGTGTTCATGATCGAGTAGTCGTTGCCGCGGCGGAGCTCGATCGTCACTTCGCCGGTGATGGCGCGCGCGACCCAGCGCTCGGCGGTCTCGCGCAGCATGATCGCCTGCGGATCGAACCAGCGGCCCTGGTAGAGGAAACGACCGAGGCGGCGGCCGTGGTCGCGATATTGCTCGATCGTGTCCTCGTTGTGGATGCCGGTGACCAGCCGCTCGTAGGCGATGAAGAGGAGCGCGAGCCCGGGTGCTTCGTAGATGCCGCGGCTCTTGGCCTCGATGATCCGGTTCTCGATCTGGTCGCTCATCCCCAGGCCGTGGCGGCCGCCGATGCGGTTGGCTTCGAGGATGAGCTCGATCAGCCCGGGATACGCGACCCCGTTCAGCGCCACCGGCCGGCCCTCGTCGAAGCGGACGGTGACCGATTCCCGCTTCACCTCGACGTCGTCGCGCCACGAGGCGACACCCATGATCGGCTGGACGATGGTGATCCCGCTCGTCAGGTGCTCGAGGTCCTTGGCTTCGTGGGTCGCGCCGAGCATGTTCGAGTCGGTGGAATAAGCCTTCTCCGCCGACATCTTGTAGGCGAAGCCGGCCTGGGCCATGAACGCCGACATCTCGGCCCGGCCGCCGAGCTCGTCGATGAAGGCCTGGTCGAGCCAGGGCTTGTAGATGCGCAGCGTCGGGTTGGCGAGCAGACCGTAGCGGTAGAAACGCTCGATGTCGTTGCCCTTGTAGGTGCTGCCGTCGCCCCAGATGTCGACGCCGTCTTCCTTCATCGCCGAGACCAGCATCGTGCCGGTGACGGCGCGGCCGAGCGGCGTCGTGTTGAAGTAGGTGACACCGGCGGTCGAGATGTGGAAGGCGCCGCATTGCAGCGCCGCGAGGCCTTCCGCCGCGAGCTGGGCGCGGCAGTCGATCAGGCGCGCCTTCTCGGCGCCGTACTGCATCGCCCGGCGCGGGATGTCGTCGTAGTCCGGCTCGTCGGGCTGGCCGAGATTGGCGGTGTAGGCGTAGGGCACGGCACCCTTGCCGCGCATCCAGTGCAGGGCCGCGCTGGTGTCGAGACCGCCCGAGAAGGCGATGCCGACGCGTTCGCCGACGGGAAGGTGCTGAAGGATCGTGGCCATGTGTCGTTTGTCGCAACCTTGAGGATGCATTTCGCCGGAAAGAACGCTATTTTCAACTGCAGCGCCACCCGCGCACGCGGGCGACGGCTGCGACGGGCCCTGCGGTAAGCTCGGGCTCGATGGGCAGCGGCCCGCCGACGAAGCATGAGCACCCATCCTCCCACCGCGAACAAACCGTCGGTCACCGCGTCGGCGATGGAGCACGACGCGCTGCCCGCGGGTACGCGCTTCGGCGAGTTCGAGATCCTGCGCGTCCTCGGCGTCGGCGGCTTCGGCATCGTCTATCTCGCTCGCGACCACTCGCTCGAACGCGACGTCGCGCTCAAGGAATACATGCCGGCGTCGCTCGCCGCGCGCGGCGCCGGGCCGCAGATCACGGTGCGTTCGAGCTCGTTCGCCGAGACCTACGCGATCGGCCTGCGCTCGTTCATCAACGAGGCGCGCCTGCTTGCGCGCTTCGACCACCCGTCGCTGGTCAAGGTCTATCGTTTCTGGGAAGACAACGCCACTGCCTACATGGTGATGCCGTACCTGCAGGGCATCACCTTGCGCGACATGCGCCGGCGCATGTCGCACCCGCCGGACGAGGCGTGGGTGAAGAGCCTGATCATGCCGATCCTGTCGGCGCTCGAGCTCCTCCATCGCGAGGGCGTCTATCACCGCGATATCGCGCCCGACAACATTCTGCTGCCGCCCGACGCCGCGCCGGTGCTGCTCGACTTCGGCGCCGCGCGCCGCGTCATCAGCGACCGCACGCAATCACTGACCGCGATCTTGAAGCCGAGCTACGCGCCGATCGAGCAGTACGCCGAGATGACGCAGCTGCGCCAGGGACCGTGGACCGACCTCTACGCGCTCGGCGCCGTCATCCACTATCTGCTCTTCGGCGTGCCGCCGGCGCCGGCCACGGCGCGGGCGGTCCAGGACGACGCCGAAGACGTCGAGACGCGCGTTGTGCCGGGCGTCTCGCCGCGCTTCCTCGAGGCGATGTCCTGGATGCTCGCGATCCGTCCCAACGGGCGACCGCAGAGCTGCGAGCAGTTGCGGGCCGTTCTCGAGGGCCACGCCGAGATTCCGTTGCGCGGGCGGCCTGGCATCACGATCCCGGGATCGCTCGTGCGGCTGGATTCGCCCGCGACGCCGATCGAGCCCGCGGCCAACGCGAACCGTGTCAACACGGCCTACATGCCGACGTTCATGCCGACGGCGCACGTGCCGGCGCTGGGCACAGTACGCAACGCACCCGTCGATCCGGCCTTCGGCCCGACGACGTTCAGCCCGACAACCTTCAGCGCCTCGACCTTCCGTCCGGCGACGGAGATGCCGACGGCACGAACGCCGCCCATCGAGGCCACGCCGGGGCAGACGATGCAAGGGCAGACGACGCCGGAGCAGACGCAACCGGTCCCGCCTGCGCCGACACGTGAGGGCCAGGCGCCGATCGCGACACCGTCGCAGGCCGCCGTGCCTTCCCGGCGCGCCGCGCCTGCATCCGCGACCACAGCTTTGCCGGCCGATGCGCGCGCTTCGCGGCCGGCTGCCCTCCCGAGCGACTTCGCTCCCTCATCGTCGTTCGGCTCGAGCGCCGGTCCGGCCTCACGTCCGGCGCCGATCACCGCCCGGGCGGTCCGCGCAGCCGACGCGTCACCGTCCTCGCCGTCGTCGAAGACGTGGCTCTCGGTCGCTGCCGGCGGCGTCGCTGTCGCCGTCGCGGCCTTCGCCGCCTGGCAGTACTCCGGTCGCCACGGCGACGACGCGGCGCTGGCCGGTGCCGTCGCCGCATCGGCGGGCGCCTCCGCTGCGGCGCCCGTGCTGCCATCTCCGCCGCCCGTCGCGGCGGCGCCGATATCTGCCCTGGCGACGAACGGCACCTCGCCCGCAGTGTCGGTTCCTGCGGAGTCGAATGCGACCGAGACCGTGCTGCGCTCGTCTTCCGCCACGGCGCCCGGACTCCGATCGACTTCAAGCCTCGGCGACGCCGCTTCGGACCGCAGCTCAGTTGCCGTCGCGGCGACGGCGAGCGGCGCGCGCGTCCGCCCGCCGGGACGGCCAGTGCCGCGGGTCGACGACCCGACGACCGCGTCGACGTCATCGTCGGGTTTGCGTTCCGTCGACGGAGCGCCCTCCGGTTCGTCGGGTGCCGTCGGCGGCGAACGCCCGCGGTCCGGGTCGCAAGTGTCGGTGCGCGACGCCGCTGGCGGGCAGAAGGCGTTACCGATGGCCGCCGACGGCGAGCCGGCGACTGCGCGCGAGGCCTGCGGCAAGCGCAACTTCTTCTCCCTCGCAGTCTGCATGGACGAACGCTGCGAGCTGCCGCGCTATCGCACCACGGCCGAGTGCATTCCGATCCTGGCACGCAAGGCCGAGCGGGCCAACCGCTGACCCGCGCCCGGCCTCAGGCGTCGAGCGCCGACGGGAACTGACGCAACTCCGCCGTCTGCGGCGCGCCGATCTCGTGGACGCGGCCGGAGTGCATGAAGACGACGCGATCGGAGACCCTGCGCGCGAAGCTCATCTCGTGCGTCACCATGAGGAGCGTGGAAAAAAGTCGCCCCCCGGTACGCAAGCTTCGTGCCTCGGACTTGCGGGTGGCGCCGCCGCGCGACCCCGGGAAGGTGCCGTGGAAAGCGCTTGGCTGCTCGGCTATACCCGAGCCCTTGGTCTTGCAAAGCTGGATGGGAGCGACTCTTGGCGATTGAAAATTTCGACGTGCCCGCGGATCGGCCGCACCTCGCGGTCTGGCCCAAGCGCCTGCCACGCGCCCTCGTCGTTCCCGAGACCACGCTCTGGTTCAACCTGGAGGTGACGGCCGCGCGCTACCCCGATCGCGCGGCCTACCTTTTCTTCGGCCGCGCGCTCAGCTTCCGCCAGCTTCGCGACGATGCGCTCGCGCTCGCGGGCTGGCTGCAACGGGTCGGTGTCGAGAAGGGCGACCGGGTCGCCGTCTTCATGCAGAACTGCCCGCAGTTCCCGACCGCGCTCTACGCCATCTTGCGCGCCGACGCGGTCGTCGTTCCGGTCAACCCGATGAACCGCGAGGAGGAGTTCAAGCACTACATCAGCGATCCGGCGACCAAGGTCGTGATCTGCAGCGCCGACCTGGCCGAGATCGTCACCAAGGCCAACGCCGCGCTGCCGGAAAGCGAACGTGTCCGCGCCATCGTCGTCACGCGCTACAGCGACGCGATGCCGCCGGGCGCGATCGCCGAAGCCGATGCGCCACCGCCGGCGATGGAGGCGTGGCTGCGCGCCGATCCGGCGCCGCCGGCGGGCTGCACGCCCTGGAACGACGCCATTGCCGAGCAGCTCGCGCCCGGCCCGCACACCGCCAGGCCCGACGATCTCGCGCTCCTGCCCTACACCTCGGGGACGACCGGCCTGCCGAAGGGCTGCATGCACACCCACCGGACCCTGATGTCCAACTCGGTCGGTGGCCAGTGGGGTTACGCGAGCGGTGCGGAGCCGGTGTCGCTCGGCGTCGTGCCGATGTTCCACATCACCGGCATGCTCTATGGCGTCCTCGGCTCGGTCTTTGCCGGCAGCACGATCGTGATCATGCCGCGCTGGGATCGCGAGCTCGCCGGGCGCCTGATCTCGCACCGCAAGATCACGCACTGGGTCTGCATCCCGACGATGGTGATCGATCTCTTCGCCAGCCCCAACTACAGGAGCTTCGACCTGTCGAGCCTGCGCAGCATCAGCGGCGGCGGCGCGGCGATGCCGTATGCGGTCGCGCAGCGCCTGCTCGACGAGTTCGGCCTCACCTTCGCCGAAGGCTACGGTCTCACCGAGACGGCCGCGCCGAGCCATGCCAATCCTCCCGAACGCGCCAAACTGCAGTGCCTGGGCATCCCGATCTACTCGGTCGATTCGCGCGTCGTCGATCCGCTGACGCTCGAGGAGCTGCCGGTCGGCGAGGTCGGCGAAATCATCACCCGCGGGCCGATGGTCTTCACCGGCTACTGGCGCCATCCCGAGGCGACCGAAGCGGCCTTCGTCGAATTCGACGGGCGCAAATTCTTCCGCACCGGCGATCTCGGCCGCATGGACGAGGAGGGCTACTTCTTCATCACCGACCGGCTCAAGCGGATGATCAACGCGAGCGGCTTCAAGGTCTGGCCGGCAGAGGTCGAGCTGCTGCTCTACAAGCATCCGGCGGTGCAGGAAGCCTGCATCATCTCGGCCAAGGATGCCTATCGCGGCGAGACGGTGAAGGCGGTCGTCGTGCTGCGCACCGAGGCGAGGGGCCGTACCGTCGCCGAAGACATCATCGGTTGGGCCCGCGAGAACATGGCGGCCTACAAGGTACCGAAGCAGGTCGAG
>JAYVVB010000456.1:0-2552 GCA_043787455.1 Rhizobacter sp. | reverse complement strand
GCCTCGCCGAAACGCGGCACGTCGAAGACCTCGTCGAGCGCGATCACCGGCATGTACTCGCCGCGCACCTGGACGACGCGGCCCGAGCCGCCGATCGTGCGGATGGTGTCGGCCTGGATCTGGAACGACTCGATCACCGACGACAGCGGAAGGATGTAGCACTCGGACGCGACCGCGACGCTCATGCCGTCCATGATCGCCAGCGTGAGCGGCAGGCGGACGCGCACGACCATGCCGAAGCCCTCGGCCGATTCGATCTCGACCGTGCCGCCGAGCGCGGTGATGTTCTTCTGCACGACGTCCATGCCGACGCCGCGGCCGGAGACGTCGGTGACGACCTCGGCGGTCGAGAAGCCCGGTGCGAAGATCAGGCTCCAGACCTCGCTGTCGGTCATCGAGTCGGGCGCGTCGATGCCACGCTCCCTCGCCTTGGCCAGCAGCTTCGGTCGCGACAGGCCCTTGCCGTCGTCGCGCACCTCGATGAGGATCGAGCCTCCCTGGTGCGAGGCGGTGAGGGTGATCGTGCCGGCGGCGCCCTTGCCCTTGGCGAGGCGCTCGGCCGGCAGCTCGATGCCGTGGTCGCACGAGTTGCGAACCAGGTGGGTGAGCGGATCGGTGATCTTCTCGACCAGGCCCTTGTCGAGCTCGGTCGCCTCGCCCGCGGTGACGAACTCGACCTTCTTGTCGAGCTTGGCAGCGAGGTCGCGCAGCATGCGCGGGAAGCGGTTGAAGACCACCGACATCGGAATCATGCGGATCGACATCACCGATTCCTGCAGATTGCGCGTGTTGCGGTTCAGGTCGGCGAGGCCGGCGGCGAGCTGCTGGTAGAGCGCCGGGTCGATCTTGGCGCTGGTTTGCGCCAGCATCGCCTGGGTGATGACGAGCTCGCCGACGAGGTTGATCAGCTGGTCGACGCGCTCCACCGAGACGCGCAGCGTCGTCGCCTCGGCCGCGGCCGGTACCGCAGCGGGGCGGGACGAGCGGCCGTCGCCCTTGGTCGCGGCCGGTGCGGCGGGGACGATGTTCGCGGACGTTGCCGAGCCGGCGGACGGTGCACCCGGCGCGTTGTCGAAGAAACCGTAGCTGCCGTCGCCGCTGTCGGCGGGCGCACCCGGTGCGCCGGCGTGGAAGCCATAGCCCGGGCCGAGCGGCAGCAGGCTCACGTGCTCGCGCGCGACGTGGAACGAGAACAGCTCGATCAGGTCGTCGTCGCTGCTGTCGGTCGTCACCTTGAAGCGGCGCATGCCGTCGGCGGCCTCGCCGCCGTCGATCGGCTCGATCGTGCCGAGGCCGTCGATCTCGGCGAAGACATCGATCACGTCCTGTGCTGTCGCCGGGTTGTCGAGCGGGCCGAGGCGAAGCTCTAGCGTTCTGGTCGCACCGGGGGCGGGCGCCGTCGCCGCGGGCGCGGCGATGGGTGCGGCGGCCTTGGGCGCGGGCCCCGGTCCGGCCTGGCCGTGGGCCATGGCGCGGATCGACTCGAGCAGCTCGATCGTGTCGACGACCTCGCCTTCGCCGCCGTGCTGATGCCGAGCGAGCAGCGCCTTCAGCGCGTCGCCGGCCTGCAGCAGCACGTCGACCATCGGCGGCGCGAGCGCGAGCTCGTTGCGGCGCAGCTTGTCGAGCAGCGTCTCCATGTGATGGGTGAGCTCGGCTACGTCCTTGAAGCCGAACGTCGCCGCGCCGCCCTTCACGGAATGGGCGCAGCGAAAAATCGAGTTGAGCGATTCGCCGTCGGGCGCGCCGACGTCGATCGCGAGCAGCTGCTGCTCCATCAGCTCGAGGTTCTCGCCGGCCTCCTCGAAGAAGACCTGGTAGAACTGGGTCAGGTCGAAGGTGTCGCCGCCGCCGGCCTGGGAAGTGGATTCGCTCATGTCGAGTCGTCCTCTGATGTGAGATGCAAGGCTCGCGCTAGCGAACGATCTTGCGGATGACCTCGATCAGCTTGGCCGGGTTGAACGGTTTGACGAGCCAGCCGGTGGCGCCGGCCTCTCTTCCAGCCTGCTTCATCTGGTTGCTCGACTCGGTGGTGAGGATCAGGATCGGCGTCGACTTGAATGCCGCCGTGCCGCGCAGCTTCTTCGTCAGCTGGATGCCGTCGAGGCGCGGCATGTTCTGGTCGGTGAGGACGAGGTCGAACGTGCGCCCGCTCGCCTTCTCGAAGGCGTCCTGGCCGTCGACCGCCTCGACGACGTCGAAGCCGGCGCTTTTCAGCGTGAAGGACACCATCTGCCGCATTGAGGCCGAATCGTCGACGGTGAGGATCGAATGCATGTTGTTCTCCTGCGGAGCGGGTCGCGCGTCTCGTTCGCGCGTCAATAGAGGGTGACGGAACCAGCGTCCATCTCGTCCTGCGTGACGGGGTTGGGGTTGAGCGGAAGCGGCTCGATCACGGCGTCGCCGTCATCGTCGCTGCCGAACGCTTCCTGGGCCATGCGATCGCTGCAGTGGCGCAAGCGCCGCTGCGTGTGGGTGATGAGCTGGGAGGCCATGTCCTGAAACTGGAGGGCGACGATCGCCGTGCTCAGGTGGCCGATCGCGCTGTTGAC
>JAYVVB010000455.1:0-3054 GCA_043787455.1 Rhizobacter sp. | reverse complement strand
ACGCGCGCCACCGGCTCGAAGACCACGATCGCCCAGACCTCGACGATGGCCGAAGTGATGCGCGCGAGCCGCACGGTCGAGAACGAGATCATCATCGCGCCGGCGCACGTCACAGCGCCCGCTGTGCTCCATGCTTAGCAGCTGCTCGCGACGAGCGGGCAGGAACAGGTCTACGCGCTGGTCGTCAGGAACGACATCGACAAGGTCGAGAAGCTCGCCGGCAAGCGCCTTTACCTGCCGCAGCAGGACTGGCTGCGCAGCTACGTCGCCAAGGGCCTGCTCACCGAGTCGGGCGTGAAGCTGAACCAGTTCTCGAAGGTCACGTACGGCAACACCAGCGGCGGCGGTCTCGTCGCGCTCGCTTTCGACATCGCCGAGGTCACCGTCGCCGACGAGACCCAGGCCAAGGAATGGCTGACGGCGCATCCCGGCCAGGGGCGCATCCTGAAGACGACGCGGCCGGTGCCGCGCGGTATGAACATGGTCGTGCGCAATGACTTCCGTGCCACCGAATGCGGCCGCCTCGCCGGTGCTCTTTCTTTGCAACGGCGCGGAGTGCTGGAAGTCGTCGCCGCCGTCACACGCTGACGAACGCGTCGCCGCCGCAGCGGGCGGCCGACGCGTTGCACCTCAGGGCTCGCGTCGCAGATCGACGACGCGCTCGGCCTGCTCGCTGTTGAGCCAGAGGCGGCCGCGGATCCGGTTGCCGTCGGGATCGATAGTGCCGCGCAAGGCGCCGGTGTCGATCGGATCGCCGCCTTCGGGTGCGTCGACGTGCACCGCGAGCTGGATGCGGCGCGGCCCGGCCGGCGCGTCGGCGCCGGGCACCTCGTCGCCTTCGGTGCGGATCTCGCCCTCGCCACGATAGAAGACGCGGTTCAGCGGCCGGCCCTTGGACTGCTGCCAGAAATCGCGGTAGTTCTGCCAGTCGGGATCGCGCTCGATGTCGACGGCGCTGCTCGCGACCTTGAGCCTCTCCCCGGTCTGCTGGAAGGTGACCATCACGACCTCGCCGTCACGCGACGACGTCGCGCCGCGCTTGCCGACGCTGGCGCGCCAGCGTCCGGCGAGGCTCGGCGGCTTGCTCTCCTGCGAACGCCAGGCGGCCAAGCCCGCGCCGAGGGCGACGGCGACCAGGCCGCCGAGAGCGAGTCGACGACCGGTCGATGGACCTCCTGCGTCGGTCGCGGTCGAGACCAGCGTCGACGGGGTCACCGACGCGGACGCCGCAGCGCGATCGACCAGGCCCATTGCGCGCAGGTCGTCCGCGAGGCGGGCCAGGTCCTCGCGCCAGTCGTACGCGCGCAAGGGGCGCCAGGTGCGCTCCGACAGTTGATCGAAGGGTGGAGGCAGGCTCGACGCGGGTGGCGTTTCGGTCACGCCGTCGCACATCAGCGGAACGACGCGTGCGTTGGCCGCGAGCTCGTCGCGCACCGGATCGTCGGCGCGGTCGATGCAGCGTTGGCCGGCGCTGTCGCGGGCGCCGAGGTATCGGTGCGTCGCTGAGCGTGCGCGCGATCTCGTCGCGCCAGCGGCAACCCGCGGGCAGGTCCTCCTTGTCGAGGAAGACCTGGGCCTGGCCGAACAGCGCGTCGAGATCGCGGGCGAAGGCCGTCGCCTTGTCGGCGCCGTCGCTGCTGCGGTAGCTGATGAAGACGCGAGTGGACATGGGGACGTCGAAGCGCTTACCCGAATTCGCAAGTGTGGCGCGTTCTGCGACAGTTCGTCGACCCCCGCGGAAGCGTCTTCGCCGCAGATCTGATGCAAAGGGCTGGTTCATGAGCGAACGAAGATCGGTTCTCGTGATCGGCGCGGGCGATGCCACCGGCGGCGCGATCGCGCGCCGCTTCGCGCGCGAAGGCCTGGTCGCGTGCGTCACCCGGCGCACGTTCGACAAGCTCCAGCCGCTCGTGGAGCAGATCCGCGCCGAGGGCGGCGAAGCGCACGGCTTCGCGTCGGACGCCCGCAAGGAGATTGACGTCGAGACGCTCGTCGCGCACGTCGAGCGCGAGATCGCGCCGATCGAGGTCGCGGTGTTCAACATCGGCGCCAACGTGCGCTTCGACGTCACCGACACGACCGAGCGCGTCTACCGCAAGGTCTGGGAGATGGCCGCGCTCGCAGGCTTTCTCATGGGCCGCGAGGTCGCCAAGGCGATGCTGCCGCGCGGCCGCGGCACGATTCTCTTCACCGGCGCGACCGCGAGCCTGCGCGGGTCGGCGGGCTTTGCGGCGTTCGCCGGCGCCAAGCACGCGCTGCGGGCGCTGGCGCAGAGCATGGCGCGCGAGCTAGGGCCTCAGGGCATTCACGTCGCCCACATCGTTGTCGACGGCGCGATCGACACGCAGTTCATCGCCGAGAACTTCCCGGAGAGATATGCATTGAAAGAGCAGGACGGCATCCTCGACCCCGAGGCGATCGCCGAGAACTACTGGAACCTGCACCGCCAGACGAGGAGCGCGTGGACGCACGAGCTCGACCTCAGGCCCTGGATGGAGAAATGGTGAGCGCCATGAATGAACGGACGAGTAAGCGAAAGATCGAGTACTTCTTCGACGTCGGCAGCCCGACCTCGTACCTCGCCTGGACGCAGCTGCCGAAGATCGCCGCGGAGACGGGCGCGCAGATCGTCTGGCGGCCGATGCTGCTCGGCGGCGTCTTCAAGGCCACCGGCAACGCGAGCCCGGTCTCCGTTCCGGCGAAGGGCCGCTGGATGAACGACGACATCGTCCGCTGGGCCGAACGCTACGGCGTCGCGTTCCGCTTCAACCCGCACTTTCCGATCAACACGCTGACGCTCATGCGCGGCGCCGCGGGCCTGCAGATGCGTCGTCCCGACGAGCTCATCCGCTACCTCGACGTCGTCGAGCGGAACATGTGGGAAACGCCGAAGAACCTCGGCGATCCGGCCGTGCTCGCCGCGACCTTGTCCGAAGCGGGCTTCGATGCCGAAGCCTTCGCTGCGCTTGTCGCCGATCCGGAAGTGAAGGCTCGGCTGGTCGCGACGACCGAGGAGGCCGTGCGTCGCGGCGTCTTCGGCGCGCCGACCTTCTT
>JAYVVB010000454.1:0-3583 GCA_043787455.1 Rhizobacter sp. | reverse complement strand
AACAGATAGGCATTGACGCTGTCGGTCGCGAGCTGGCGCTGGATGTCGCCGAGCAGCTTGAGCCGGCCCTTCTGGTCGGCGGTCGAGTTGTAGGCCGCGAGCAGGTCGCGATAGGCCTTCGAGTCGTAGCCGTAGTAGTAGCTCGGGTCGCCGTAGCGATCGAAGTCGAGCGGCTCGACGTGGCTGATCACGGTGAGATCGAAGTTGCCCTTGAACGCGCCCGAGAGCCACTGCGCCCACTCGACGTTCTCGATCTTGGCGACGACGCCGACCTTGGCCAGCTGCGAAGCGATGATCTCGCCGCCCTTTCGCGCATAGGCCGGCGGCGGCAGCGTCAGCGTCACGTTGAGCGGGGTCGCGACGCCAGCTTCCTTGAGCAGCGCCCTGGCCTTTTCCGGGTTGTAGGGATTGAAGCCCGTGAGGTCGACGTAGCCGGCGTCGCTCGGCACCATGTGGCTGCCGATCGGCGTGCCGAACCCTTCCTGCGCGCCGTCGATGATCGCCTTGCGGTCGATCGCGGCGGCGAGCGCGCGGCGCACGCGGACGTCGTCGAAGGGCTTCTTCTTGTTGTTGATCGTCATGATCGTCTTGCCCTCGGTGCCGCCGATGGCCACCGAGAAGCGCGGGTCGCCCTGGAACTGCTTCAGGCTCTCGAGCGCGCCGAAGCGCGGCATGCCGTCGATGTCGCCGGCCAGCAGCGCAGCGACCTGCGCCGCCGGGTCGTTGATGAAGCGGAAGGTGACCTTCTTCATCTGCACCTTGGCCGCGTCGCGGTACTGATCGTTCTTCACCAGCGTGATCGACGAGCCCTTGGCCCACGACTCGAATCTGAACGGCCCGGTGCCGATCGGTTTGGTCGCCTCGGTCGGCGCGCTCTTCGGGTCGAGGATCACGGCCGTGTTCTCGCCCATCCTGAAGAGGAAATTTCCGTCGGCGTTGGCGAGCACGATGATCACCGTGCTCGCGTCGGGCGTGTCGATGCGGCTGATGTTGTCGAACACCGCCTTCTTCGACTTGTTGGTCGAGCCCGGCGCCTTGGCGCGCTCGAAGCTGAACTTGACGTCACTGGCGTCGAAGGCTTCG
This sequence comes from Rhizobacter sp., assembly GCA_043787455.1. Taxonomy (GTDB): domain Bacteria; phylum Pseudomonadota; class Gammaproteobacteria; order Burkholderiales; family Burkholderiaceae_C; genus Schlegelella_A. The sequence goes on along the minus strand of JAYVVB010000454.1, from coordinate 2,500 downwards.
CCGTCGTGGAATTTCACGCCCTTCCTCAGCCTGAAGGTGTAGACCTTGCCGTCGGGATCCGTCGTCCAGCTCTCGGCGAGGAGCGGCGTGATCTTGCCGTCCATGTTGATCTTGGTCAGGCCCTCGAGCACGCTCAGGTGCACGATCTCGCCGATCGCCGCTGCCGGCGCGACCGTCGGGTCGAGGCCGGGCGCGGGCTCGAGCACCATGCCGAGGACGACGCTGTCCTTTTTGGTCTGCGCGACGGCATCGTCGGCCAGCGCGACGGCGAGGACGCCGACAGCGATCGACAGGGTGGCGATGGCGCCGCGATGTGCGGTACGGAGGGCGAATCGAGGAAGAGAAACCATGAGATGGCTCCGATCGTGGGGCGACGGCCAACTTTACGGGAAGCCGAGCGCGACGAGGCTGGCGTGCATTGCCTCGTCGAGTAGCGTCGCCGGGAGCATGGGGCAGCGCGTCGCCAGGCGCCGGCCCGACAGCGCGTGCGGCACGCGCCAGAGGTACGACATGCGCGCCAGCTCGCGGAACATCGGCACGACGACGCCGAGCGCGCGGATGAGCGGCCACGGCATCCGGCCATGACCCCAGCCGCGCGCGGGCGTGGAGATGCCAAGCGTGGTCGCGGCACGCTCGATCGCAGCCAGGAACTCGTGACCCGTCACCGAGTGGCCGGCGAAAGTAAAGCGCTCGAGCGGTGCCGCGGCGGGCGCTTCGGCGAGGGCGACGAAGGCACGCGCGAGGTCGGGCAGGTACGCCCATGCGTGTACGAGCGCCGGGTCGCCCGGGTAGTCGAGCCTGCCGCGCGCGACCCTCTTGACGATCGCCTGATCGAGCCAGCTGCCGCTGCCTCCGCCGAAGAAGTCGCCCGCGGTGACGACCGTGGCGCAGAGGCGCCCCGAGGCCGCGCGGCGTTCGAGCTCGGCCTCCATCTCGGCGCGGATCCGGCCTTTCGCGGTCGTCGGCCGCTGCGGCGTGGTCTCGTCGAGCAGCGCCGGCATGCCCGCGCCGTAGTTGTAGACGTTGCCGGGCAGCATGAAGCGCGCGCCGAGATGCCCGGCCAGGTCCATCGCGGCACGCGCGGCAGGCAGCGCTTCCTCATCCCAGCGCGTGTAGATCGGATTGATGCCGTGGACGACGACGTTCGGCGTCGGTCGCCCGGCGAGCGCGCCGGCGACCGCTTCGAGCGGCGCGCGGACGAGCTCGACGCTGCCCGGCATGCCCGCCACCGCGTCGCGTCGGACGTGAGCGAGCACGTGCCAGCCTGCGGCGGCGAAGGCCTGGGTCGCGGCCAGGCCAAAGCGGCCGTTGGCGCCGAGGACGAGCACGCAGGGAGGGCAAGAAAAGGCTGAGGCCATGGCTTTGTCCGAGAGCGCAGCGAAGGCTGCCGACAGCGAAGTGTCGGCAGCCCGCGTTTCGCAAGCTACGTCCAATCATGCATGGAAGCCATACACTTTTGCATGAAAAACGCCTCCCTTGCCAGCTTCGACTGGACCCTGATCCGCAGCTTTCTCGCCGTGCTCGACGCCGGCAGCGTCACCGCCGGCGCACGCCGCAGCGGCGCGACCCAGCCGACGCTCAGCCGCCACGTCGCCGAGCTCGAGGCGCAGCTCGGCGTGCCGCTTTTCGAGCGCACCGGGCGCGGCGTCACGCCGACCGGCGCGGCGCTGGCAATCGCCGAGGCCGCGCGCCGGATGCAGGACGCGGCCGTCGCCGTGGCCGGCGGGCTCGCCCGCTCACGCTCCGAGACGCGCGGCGTCGTCCGCGTGACGACGAGCCAGGTCGCCGCGAGCTGGCTGTTGCCGGGCGTGATCGCGCGCTTGCAGCGCGCCCACCCCGCGATCGAGATCGAGCTCGTCGCCTCGAACGAGCTCACCAACCTTCTGCGCCGCGAAGCCGACATCGCGGTGCGCATGGTGCGGCCGGCGCAGTCGTCGCTCATCGCCCGAAAGCTCGGCGAGATCGACATCGTCGCCGCTGCACACGCGTCGTATCTCGCCAAGGCGCCGCCGCTGCGCGGGCCGGAAGACCTGATCGCGCATCGCCTCGTCGGCTTCGATCGCGACGACACGATCCTGCGCGGCTTCGCCCGCCTCGGCGTGACGCTCTCTCGCTCCGACTTCGCCTGCCGCACCGACGACCAGGTCGCCTACGGGCAGTTCGTCGCCGCAGGCGCGGGCATCGGCTTCGTCGCCGGCTACACGGTCCGGCAGTGGCCCGGCGTCGTCAGGCTACTGCCGGAGCTCGTCATCCCGGCGTTCCCGTGTTGGCTCGCCGTCCATCGCGAGATCCGCTCGAATCCGCTGGTGCGAACGGTCTACGACTACTTGTCGCGCGAGCTCCCGGCCGCAATCGGCTCGGCCGTCTCGGCGAGGAAGTAGACCGGGACCGCCAGCACCGAGACCTGGCGCCTGGGCGCGTCGGGGTCGACCTCGTCGAGCGTGACGGCCGGCGTGTGGTGGCGGTCGAAGTCGTGCCGCGCGTCGACGCGCGGCGCGAA
>JAYVVB010000453.1:0-2622 GCA_043787455.1 Rhizobacter sp. | reverse complement strand
TTTCGTATGCCGTCGAGGCGATGGATCTCCCGCTCGAAGGTCGCGACCATCTTCTCGAGCGCCGCGATCCGGCCGCTGCCCGTGGCGACGTCGCTCTTCATCGCCTTGGCCGCGGCGCGCAGCGCAGCATTCTCCTTGCTCAGGCGACGGTTGCGGTCCATGGCGCGGCGCAGGCGCGGATTGACGGTGCCGAAAAAGAATGCGAACAGGAGCGCGGCGGCGAAGAACAGGGCGGCGATAAACGCCAGCCCGGTCATGATCAGCTTGACCTCGGCCGCGTAGATGGCGAGCTCGGTGGGAGTCACATGCGTGGGTCGTGAAGAGAGGCCAGGCCAATGTGCCATGACTCGCCGCTCAGGGGCGAGCTGCGCCGCTCGGCACGTGCCAACTGCGACACGTCGAAGGGAAGGATACGACCCACAGGCCGTCCCGGCGGGCGCACGGTTGCGTTTGGTGACACGGCCGGGTCGACGGCAGAGTGACGGCGACCTTGCGCTCGCATCGGTCTAAGATCGTTCGCCCATGTCGCTCGCCCGAACCCGTCGTTTCGTCGCCCGTCGCTTCGCCTGGCTGCTGTGGCTCGGGCTGCTGTTGCCGGTGGCGCAGCTTGCGGCCGCGACCCACGCGCTGTCGCACGCGCGCCTGGCGAGCAGTCGGGACGAGTCCAATCCTCAGTCGCTGCATCTCATCCATTGCGATCTCTGCCTGACGGCGGCCGCGATCGGCGGGGCCGCGCCGGCCGCGCCCGCGCCGACGATGGCGGTGGCGTCGCCCGGCTCGTCGCATCCGGGCGCCGTCGTCGACGCGCCGCTTGCCGCAGCCCGCGTCCTCGCCTACCGGAGCCGCGCCCCGCCGTTTCTCGCGTCCTGATCGTTCGCCGTCGCTCGTTCGCCGCATCGCGGCGACGTGCGTTCACCGATCCTTTCCGGAAGCGATTCATGCACAAGCTCGTCCCCATGGCCTTCGCTCTCGCGCTGGCCGCTCCGTCCGGCGCCTTTGCCGACACTTTTTCCGACGTCACCGCGCTTCGCGAGCAGATGGAGGCAATGCGCTCGGCCTACGAAGCGCGCCTGCAGGCGCTCGAGCAGCGCCTGCAGCGCGCCGAGTCGGCGATCGCGCCGGCGCGGTCGACCGCCGTCGGTGCCGCCGCGCCTGTCGCTGTTGCACCTGCGCCGACCGATACGGCAATCGCGGCCACGCCTTCGACACCGCCGTCGATCGCAGGGCCCGGTGGCGGCGCCAATGCGTTCAACCCGTCGATGTCGCTGATCCTTTCGGGCCTCTACACACGCACCTCGCGCAACCCGGCCGACTACGCGATCACCGGATTCCAGTTGCCGACCAGCACCGACATCGGTCCGGGCACGCGCGGCTTCAGCCTCGCCGAGTCGGAGCTCGGCTTCGCGGCCAGCATCGATCCGTGGCTGAGCGGCTCGGCCAATATCTCGCTGCACCCCGACGACCGCGTGTCGGTCGAGGAGGCGTACGTGCAGACGACGTCGCTCGGCGAGGGCTTCTCGTTCAAGGCCGGCCGCTTCTTCTCCAACGTCGGCTACCTCAATCCGCAGCACGCGCACACCTGGGACTTCGTCGACAACCCGCTCGCCTACCAGGCGCTGCTCGGGACGCAGTACGGCGACGACGGCGTACAGCTCACCTGGCTCGCGCCGCTCGATCGCTACGTCGAGCTTGGCGCCGAGCTGGGTCGCGGCCGGAGGTTTCCGGGGAGCGACACCTCGCGCAACGGCGCCGGCATGACGGCGCTCACCGCCCACACCGGCGACGACATCGGTGCGAGTCACAGCTGGCGCGCGGGACTCTCGGTGCTGAACGCGAAGGCGAGTGACCAGAGCCTGCTCGCGACCAACGCCAGCGGCGCCGCCGTCCTCGACTCGTTCAACGGCAACACCCGCGTCTGGATCGCCGACGCGATCTGGAAGTGGGCGCCGAACGGCAACGCGACGCGCACGAACTTCAAGCTCCAGGGCGAGTACCTGCGCAGCACGCGACGCGGCAGCCTCGCTTACGACGTCGGCAACGCCGACCGAGTCGGCGGCTATCGCGCCGTGCAGTCGGGCTGGTACGTGCAGGGCATCTACCAGTTCATGCCGAGATGGCGCGTCGGCCTGCGCACCGAGCAGCTCGACGCCGGCTCGCCCGACTACGGCCTGAACGCGGCCTCGTTCGCGAACGACGGCTACCGGCCGAAGAAGAACACCTTGATGCTCGATTTCAATCCGAGCGAGTTCTCGCGCGTGCGCCTGCAGCTCGCGCAGGACCGTTCGCGCGAAGGCCTCAGCGATACCCAGCTTTTCCTGCAGTACCAGATGAGCCTGGGCGCGCACGGCGCCCACCGCTACTGATCCGCTTCGATCCGGAGAACCCATCATGAAGATCCATCGCTCGCTCCTCGCCCTGATGCTCGCGGCGTCGGCACCCCTGCTTGCCGCGCCCGCCCAGGCTGCGCTCCGTGTCTTCGCTTGCGAGCCCGAGTGGGGCGCGCTCGCGCAGGAGCTCGGCGGCTCGCTCGTCGACGTCTCGGTCGCGACCAGCGCCTTGCAGGACCCGCATCAGATCCAGGCCAAGCCGAGCCTGATCGCGCGTGCCCGCAACGCCGACCTC